>JBBRGM010000383.1:0-4831 GCA_038240725.1 Burkholderiales bacterium
AATCAGCTGAACCTGTGCGCGCGCATTGCGTTCAATCACCTCCATACCGCGTTGGAGGTCCGCTGGATTCGCGCTGCCGGGCTTTCGAAGTATCTGGGTCCAGCCCAAAATCGCATTCAAGGGTGTGCGCAGCTCGTGCGAAAGCGTGGCCAGAAACTCATCTTTGATTCGCGCTGCACGCTGTGCTTCGATGCGTGCAGAGCGCTCGGCTTCGAGCAGTTCCTCGCGTTGCGCACTGCTTGCTTCCAGCGCCTCGGTCCGTTTATACCCGGACAGGTCGCGAGTCAATTTGGCAAATCCGCGCAGAGTCCCGCTGTCGTCGCGCAGCGCGGTGATGACAACGGTGGCCCAAAATTTGGAGCCGTCCTTGCGGATACGCCAGCCTTCGTCGACGAACCTTCCTGTCTCGGTCGCGGCTTGCAGTTCGTGTTCGGGCCACCCACTCTCGATGACATCAGGAGGGTAAAACGTCGAGAAGTGTTGGCCGATGATGTCGCCGGCCTGGTAGCCTTTCAAGCGTTCCGCACCCGCGTTCCACGTCATGATGTAGCCATTGGGGTCGAGCATAAAAATGGCGCAGTCGGTGACACCTTCGACCAATAGACGGAAACGTTCCTCGCTTTGGCGAAGCTCTTCCTCTTGTTTCCGCCGACGGGTCAGATCGCGCGTTATCTTCGCAAATCCGCTGAGGCGCCCGCTCCGGTCGTGCAACGCTGTGATGACGACGCTCGCCCAGAACATCGAACCGTCTTTGCGCAACCGCCAGCCCTCGTCCTCGTAGCGTCCCTCCGCAGCGGCTACCTCGAGCTCTCTCGCCGGTAGCTCTCGCGAGCTTGCGGGATAGAACGTAGAGAAATGCTGTCCGATAATCTCGTCGGACCGATAGCCCTTGATACGCTCCGCGCCGGCGTTCCAAGTGATGACACGACCGTCGACATCCAGCATAAAAATCGCGTCGTCGGTGACGCCTTCTACGAGTAGGCGGAAGCGATCTTCGCTTTGCAGTAGAGCTCGATCCCCTGCGCTAGGGTTGGCTGGCTGTGTCATGGAAAAGCAGCTTACTATAGCTACAGCGTTGTCGTGTTGCAGACCAACGATGGCAAACGCTCGGGCACCCCAGGGCGATTGGCGATTCTATTTCTGTAGCACCGGTGCAAATCTTTCGCACCCCGCTATCGTTGCTGCCTTCCGTCGATTGGTCAACCCAGGCGATCCGCAGAAGTAGCTGCTCTTCAGTCGCGCTTTCGCGTCGCTACGGCAAGCGAATGATACAAGACGAATTTCGCGCGCTCTACTCGTCTTCGCCGACCCTTTCAGCAGCAATCGCCAGCTCTTCGATATGCCGCGCTACTTCTCGGCAAGCAACACGCGGAGGACCTCGAAGTCGATCGGCTTGACCAGGTGATGATCGAAACCCGCCGCCTTGCTGCGTTCGCGGTCCTCGGGTAAGCCGTAACCGGTAACCGCGATTAGCGTTGCGTCGCGAAGCTCGACGAGCGCGCGCAGATGCCGCGCCAAAGCGTATCCGTCGGTGCCGGGCAGTCCGATGTCGAGCAGGAGAACTTGCGGCTGCCGGTCGCGCGCAACCTCCAGCGCCGCGGCCGAGTCATACGCGACACTGACTTCGTGGCCTTCGGAATTGAGCAGCATGGCGAGGCTGTCTGCCGCATCCACGTTGTCATCCACCACCAGAACGCGCCGCCGGTTAGTCGCCGGTGCCGCGGCTAAGCGGCCCGGGCGATCCGACGATGGCTGCATCCGCAGCGGAAGCCGGACGATAAACTCGCTCCCAACGCTCGCGTTCTCGCTGCGCGCTTCTACGCTTCCGCCGTGCATCGTGACCAGGCTTTTTACCAGCGCCAGGCCGATTCCCAATCCGCCCTGAGATCGATCGAGCGTGCGCTCGGCCTGAGTGAACAACTCGAATACGCGCGGCAGCAGCTCCGGCGTGATACCGGTGCCATTATCGGTAACCTTGATCACCACCTGTTGTGCCTCGCGTTCCGCGCTGACCGAGATCTTGCCGTACTCATCGGTGTACTTCGCGGCGTTGTTGAGCAGGTTGCTAACGACTTGCGCGAGGCGGGCTGCATCGCCGCTGACCAGCAACGGTTGGGCGGGAAGTGTGACCGTGACATCATGATGCCGCTCGACGATCAGCGGTCGAGTGAGCTCGACTGCAGCCCGCACTACCCGGCTGATATCGACTTCTTCTTCGCGCAGCGTAATTTTCCCCAGCGTGATGCGCGACACATCCAGCAGATCTTCGAGTAGCCGCGTCATGTGCTTCACCTGCCGCTGCACGATTTCGACTGCCTGGCGTGTGCGGGACGCCTCGGGCAGCATGCGATCTAATAACTGCGCTGCGGTGTTGATCGGCGCGAGCGGATTGCGCAGCTCATGTGCGAGCATGGCGAGAAACTCGTCTTTGCGCCGGTCGGCTGCGCGCAGCTCGGCTGCCTGATCCAGCGATTGCTGCAATAGTTGCGCGCGCTCGGCCTCCATCTGCTTCTGCTCGGTGATGTCGATCAGCACGCCGATAACGCCGAGCACAGTGCCGTCGGCGTCGCGCTCGGGAACGTTGACCGAGCGCATGCAGCGCACGCCGATGCCGGGATAAGGGATATAGGCTTCGTACTGAACGAGCTCGCCGTCGAGCACCCGAGTGAGCCTGTCCGCGACGACGTGCCACACCTGCTCGCCCAATACGTCGCGTATGCGCCGTCCGAGCAACAGCTCGGGCTCGACGCCTAATCGATGCGCGTAAGCCGTGTTCACGAACTTGTAGCGAAACTCGGTATCGCAATGCAGGATGAAGACCGGCAGCGCGTGCGTGATGAGGCTCAACTGCGCCTCGCTTGCGCGCAGTGCCTCGATTGTCTGCTTCGGTTCGGTGATGTCCTGCGTGCCGCTCAGCAAGCGAATGTTTCCGTCGATCACCACTTGCTGGGAGCTCAGCAGGAAACGGCGTACCTCGCCGTTCTTCATTCGCATGTCGGCCTCGTGACCGCGCACATAGCCTTGCGTTGTGATCAGCTGGAAAAGCTTGCGGCGCTCCGCAGGGTCGGCGTAGACGTTCAACTCTCCGGAAGTCTTGCCGATCGCCTCGTCGCGGCTGAATCCGGTCTGCGCCAGCCACGCTTCATTCACATCCAGATAGCGCCCTTCGGGAAAATCATGAATCGTCATCGGCAGCGGATGCGCGCGGAAGACCAGGGCAAACGGCATCTCGCTTGCGCGCGGCTGGTGCTCACGCGTTGCCAACCGCAACGATGCATTCTCGGCGCGCACGCTATACAACTCGATCTCGGCAACCGCCGACGTGCACAAATCTTGTAGCGCCAACAACTGGTGCTGGTCCCAAGACCGATGTTGCTGGTCGAGTACGCAGACGTATGCAAGCCGGTCTCCGCTCGCAGCCATGAGGGAGGCGCACGCAATATTGCCGACACCCACCCCTTCAATCGGCAGGCCGTCGCGCGCGCCGGCGAGGACGAACGGACCTCGCGGATGCGTATCGTTGCTGAGCTCGTCGATGAGCCTGTGCAAGGACTTCGAGGAAGGCTCTGGAATGCCGGTAGCAGCAACGACCCGGCAACCACCGTCACGCTCGACACACACGAGTGCCATCGGGGCGGAGAGCAGCGGCGCGGCGAGTCGCGCGGTGCGCTCGAAGATGACTTGCAGTTCGCTATCGTCGCAGATGACAGCGCTTGCCGGGGCCGAGACGCTTGCCTGCGGAAGCACATCGTTGGAGTTATTCGCCGCCATCACGTTTCAATCGCTACACCGTTTACGCAAGCAGGTGGCTGGTTACGCAAGCAGGTAGCTAACGGCGCCTACAGCGTTGATACGAACCTCAGGCTACCATACCAGATGAAACTGCAGACGGCCCCGCCGCGATCACGCTGCGCTCGTCAAGAACGTCATCACGAAAGCCCCAATCAGAGCGGCGCCGCGCCGATCGCACGTGCGTGCGCGGGACAACTAAATCGACTCTAGACCGGCCTCTCGCGCTATTCTTTGCGGCCTGCTTTTAGTTCCTGGACCACCTTGTCTTGCAATTCCTGCATCGAGTGGTCTGCCCAGTAGTCGTGGTTCATCGCTATGTAGCGCTGACCGCCTGCGACGATCTCGGGCTTCAGCTCGTGCCGCGCGCAATAGCGCGTCCAATAGTCCTGCACGTCCTTGAGTGTGACTTCCATATTTCCCTGTCCTTGGTATGAATGAAATCAGACATGGCGGCAATTGTCCGGCCTGCCCATCATGCCTGCAACCACGTCCCGTTACGTCAAACACGCTAGCTCAAACACGATGGCGCTCGACCTGCGATGGATGCATATTATCCAGCAGTGCGCCCTGCGCGTCGCACCGTCCATCGTATCAAACAGCGGCGCTCTCCCCAGGTGGCACCGCCGGTTGCATCTCCCTTAGCATCGATCTAGTTCGCAACCTTAGCATGTCATCGTGTCGCCGATGAAAGCTTGGAATCCTGCTACATACACTGGCTAAGCGCGCTTTGATAGCCATTTTTGTCGTTTGCAGACCGCCGCGTTATAATTTCGCCCGTCATCTCGATCGCTGTCGTCGCGCGCTTCGAATCACTCCTCTTCAACGGAAGATTGGGAGAATCCCTATGTCCCCCGCACTTAGCAGTCCGCAGCAAAACAAACTTCTTGGCGTCCTTCCCGACGCCGATTTCGAACGAGTTCTTCCCCACCTGGAACTGGTGACGATGCCCCTCGGCGACGTCCTCTACGAGGCGGGCGGCCTGTTGCCTCACGTGTATTTTCCTACCACCGCAATCGTTTCGCTCATCTACGTAATGACG
>JBBRGM010000384.1:0-4821 GCA_038240725.1 Burkholderiales bacterium
CCACCGACGACTTCACTTCGCAGCCCGCCGGAAATGCCGGCGCCCGCGTTGCCTGCGGTCTGATCAGCAAGAGTGTGGACAAATGGTTCTGATCGCGCGATTCTCTGCTCCGTCGGTGCCGCTGCAACGTTGATCGACTGGCTTACGGAAGGCGACGATTTCCCACCGTTAGAGCGCGCGCTGCGACGTCCGAACGGTTTGCTTGCAGCGGGCGGCGACCTGTCGTGCGAGCGTCTGCTGGCCGCGTATCGCCGCGGTATTTTTCCTTGGTTCAGTGCCGGCGATCCGATTCTCTGGTGGAGTCCGGATCCGCGCATGGTGTTGTTTCCGAGCGAGCTCAAGGTCGCGCGATCGCTCGCCAAGACGTTGCGTAAACGCAACTACGAAATCCGCATGGATAGCGCCTTTGCAGCAGTGGTGCAAGCGTGCAGCGAGCCGCGCGCCGGCCAGGATGGCACCTGGATCACCCCGGAGATCCGCAGCGCATACACGCAATTGCATACGCTCGGATTGGCGCATTCGGTCGAGACTTGGGTCGATGGGCAACTGGTCGGCGGTTTGTACGGCGTCGCGCTGGGCCGAATGTTTTACGGCGAATCGATGTTCTCGCGCGCGTCCGACACTTCGAAAATCGCGCTCGTCGCCCTGGCCCGTCAACTCGAAGCCTGGCAGTTCCAGCTTATCGATTGCCAGATGAACACGGCCCTGCTCGCCTCGTTCGGCGCGCGCGAGATCCGGCGACCCGAATTTACGCGCCGCGTGGCAGAGTTGGTAAACTGTCCTGGCGTTCCAGGCCCCTGGACGCTGGACCCGACGATAACTGACCGGCTCAGACCTAATCCCGCATGACGCAGCTCAACGATCTGCCGTTTTCGGTATTGCAGTTCTACGCCACCGCTTCGTATCCGTGCAGCTATTTGCCGGACAAGCTCGCGCGCTCGCAAGTCGCAACGCCGAGTCACGCAATCGATACCCAGGTTTATAGTCAGCTGGTTCGCGCCGGCTTCCGCCGCAGCGGTGCGTTCACCTATCGGCCCTATTGCGACAGCTGCCGCGCGTGCGTGCCGGTACGCGTAATCACCGCTGACTTTCACCCGAATCGTTCGCAGCGGCGCGCGCGTACCCGACACAGCGGGCTGGAGGCGAGAATTCTGGATCTAAAATACAACCCTGAACACTACGCGCTGTATCTGCGCTATCAGGCAACGCGCCACTCCGGCGGCGGCATGGATCACGACAGCCGCGAGCAATATCGCCACTTCCTGCTCCAGAGTAACGTCAATTCCAATCTAGTCGAGTTTCGCGAGAATGGTCGTCTTGCGATGGTGAGCATTATCGATCGCTTGGAAGATGGGTTGTCTTCGGTGTACACGTTCTTCGAACCGGATGTTCCGGGCGGCAGTCTCGGCACGTTCAACGTGCTCTGGCAGGCGGAGTTGTGCCGGCGCCTCAAGCTGCCGTATCTCTATCTCGGTTATTGGATCGCGCAGAGCCGGAAGATGGCGTACAAGGTAAATTTCCAGCCGATCGAAGGCATGATCAATGGTCAGTGGCAGCGTCTCGAGTCTGACGCACTTTCGCCTTGATCGAGCGCCTATATTGTTCAGCGCAGGATCTGCGCACATCACCTGCAGACTAGATGAATGATGAATATTGAACGGCTCACGGTCGAAACCGACGGCCACGTGCTGGCCATCGGATTGAACCGAGCGGCGAAGCGCAACGCGTTCGACCTGCAGATGTACAGCGAGCTCTCCGCAGCGTTGGGACAACTGCAGGACGATGCCAATTTGCGCTGCGGCGTTTTGTTCGCGCACGGCGACCACTTCACCGGCGGCATTGAGCTGCCGCAATGGCTACCGCAATTTCACGAAGGCCACATGCCGCCGTTGCCTGACGGCGGCGTCGATCCGATCGGGTTCGATCCGCAGCGGACCTTGCGCAAACCGCTGGTGATGGCAGTGCAGGGCTGGTGTCTGACGATCGGCATCGAGCTGCTGCTCGCAACCGACATCCGCATCGCCGCGGAGAACACCCGCTTCGCGCAGATTGAAATCAAGCGTGGAATCTATCCCGTGTGCGGCGCGACCATTCGCCTCGTACAGGAGCTCGGCTGGGGCAACGCCATGCGCATTCTGCTCACGGCCGATGAAGTGTCCGCGCAAGAAGCACTGCGCATCGGACTGGTTCAAGAAGTGGTTGCTGCCGGTACGCAATTGCAGCGCGCGCTGTAAATCGCACACGGCATCGCGCGGCAATCGCCGGTGGGTGTACGAGCCACCCTCGCCTCGGCGCGGATAGCGCGACGCGACGGCGAGAGTGCGGCGATCGCACGCCTGATGCCGGATATGCAGCAGGCGTTGCAGAGCGAGGATGCGGCCGAAGGTCTGACGGCGTTTCTCGAGCGGCGTGAGCCGCACTTCTAGCATTACCCTCGCTGAAAATTCGGTGTATCGCCTCCTGCGCCCCTGGCTGTTCCGGCTCGACCCGGAACGCGCGCATCGCTGGACGCTCGGCTGGCTCGACCACGCGTATGCAATCGGCGCGCTTTCAGCGCTCGGCTTCGACACGGCGGCAAGCTCGCGCGGCAATGCTGCACCGGTCAACGTGATGGGCATCACGTTTCCGAACCGCGTTGGCCTGGCCGCCGGACTGGATAAGAACGCCGAGCACATCGACGCATTGTCTGCGCTCGGATTCGGCTTCATCGAAGTCGGCACGATTACTCCGCGCCCGCAGCCGGGCAATCCGCTGCCGCGAATGTTCCGGATCCCCGAAGCACATGCGCTGATCAATCGCCTGGGCTTCAACAATCTCGGGATCGATCGCCTGGTATACAACATCGGACGGTCGAAATATCGCGGAATTCTGGGAATCAATCTCGGCAAAAATTTCGACACACCGATCGGCAGCGCCAGCCGCGACTATCTGACCTGCATGCGCAAGGCTTATCCGATCGCGAGTTACTTGACGGTCAACATCTCATCGCCCAACACGCTCGAGCTGCGCAAGCTGCAGGAGCCCGATGCGCTGAACGAGCTGTTGGCGATTCTCAAAACGGAGCAACGCATCCTGGCCGACAAACACGAGCGTTATGTTCCCCTGGTGGTGAAGATCGCGCCCGATCTCGAAGATGCACAGCTTCGCGAGATCGCAGACTTGCTGGTTGCGCACGGCGTCGACGGCGTCATCGCTACCAACACTACCGTATCGCGCGCGGGGGTGGAGCTCTATCGGTACGCGGACGAGCGCGGCGGATTGAGCGGTGCGCCGTTGCGCGATCGCGCGACCGGCGTCGTGCGCGTTCTGCACGCCGCGTTGGGCGAACGCATTCCGATCATCGCCGCGGGCGGCATCGCGAGCGCACAGCACGCGCAGGAAAAGATCGCCGCCGGCGCCAAGCTCGTTCAGCTCTATACGGGCCTCATCTATACCGGACCGCGGCTGGTACGCGACTGCATAACGTCGCTGCGAAAGCTCGATCTGCCGCACGCGTGACCATAGTTATCCGAGAGCGATGCGAGGGCGCGCGCTGGTATACTTAGCGCCCTTTTTCGCCTGCGCGCTTGGCTGCCGCCAGCGACCGTTTCGCAACCGAGCTTGCAAAAGCATAAGCATATTCCCAGCAGTTCTGTGATGAACCATTCCGTCGCGCCCGAATCGATGCAGCATCCGAATCTTCAGCTCGCAAATGGTCTTGCATTCCAAGATCTGTATCAGCGAGATGGCCTGTTGCGCATCGATGCATTGTTTATCGAATACCTGCGCAGGGTGTCCGCGGCGCTGGCCGATCGTCTGTTGGAAGCGCGCTCGAGTGCCGCCACCCTCGATAAGAAAAGCGAATCGGAATTATTGATCGCACTGGCTGCGCCGCTGGAAGATTTTCTGGCGCGGCTGTTCGGCATCGAATCGCCGGTAGCGAAGCTGCAAAATCGCCATCACGAGCTGACGCCGTTGTATGCGTGCAAACGTCTGTTCGTACAACGCACGGCGATGGCGCGAATCAAAGCCGACGACGCCGCGCGCATCGATGGCCTCGCAATCGAAGCGAGACTTGCGACTTACATGGGCGGGCAATTCACCGAGCTCGAGTTTGCCAGGCTCGTCTCTGAATGGCAGAAAGACGAAGCTGCGCACGCAGAACAGCTGGAGCTCGCTCTGCACTACGCCGCGTGGGCCGCGCACACCGCAGCCGGTCGCGCGCGCCACACGCATGGCGTGTTGTTCAAAGCGCCGGCGAAGCTCGACTACAACCGGCTCGTGCCGGTAATCGCCGACGACACCGGCGGTTATCGCAGCTTTCGTCTGTCGCACCTGCGTCGCCGCGACGGCTTCGCGTTGACCGATCGCGGCACCGACCTCAAAGGCGCGCTCGACCAGACCAACTACTGCATCTGGTGCCACGAGCAGGGACGCGATTCCTGTTCGCACGGCTTGCAGGAAAAAGCGGTCACACCGAACGTGCGCCCGCCGTTCAAAAAAAGTCCGTTCAACGTGACCTTGGCGGGCTGTCCGCTGGAAGAGAAAATTTCCGAGTTCCAGAAAGTCAAGAGCGAAGGCCGCACGATCGGTGCTCTGGCGTTGATCTGCATCGACAATCCGATGGTAGCGGCAACCGGTCACCGCATCTGCAACGACTGCATGAAGTCGTGCATCTATCAGAAGCAGGAGCCGGTCAATATTCCGCAGGCGGAAACACGCACATTGAAAGATGTGCTCGAGTTGCCGTGGGGTTTCGAGATCTATTCGCTACTCACGCGCTGGAATCCCCTCGACCTCAAGCGTCCGTACCCGAACGCGCCGACCGGCAAGCGCATACTG
>JBBRGM010000385.1:0-4811 GCA_038240725.1 Burkholderiales bacterium
ATCTCAATGGCGACTTCATGGTGATGAACGCGAAGACCGGCGCGGTTATTTTTCGATTCAACACCGGCGGTCCGATCGCCGGCGGTGTAGTGACCTACGAGGGCAAAGGCAAGCAGTACATCGCGGTTGCATCGGGGAACAGCGGCGGTTCGATTCCGCTCACCGGCAGTGCCACCGTCGTGATCTTCGGGATGTAGCTGCCGACATTCGGCGGGGCGGTCGGCAAGTCAAAGCTTACTCGGCGCTGTTTTACGGCGCTGACCCGCCGCCGCCGGGCCGATCGGGTGGCGGCAATGCGAGCAACTTGACGACCGCATCCGGCGCCGTCGCACCCGGCCCGCCTCGCCGCGGCATGCCTTGCACGAACGGCAGCAGCTGCAACTTTGCGATCGTCAGCACGCGGCGCAATTCGCCCACCGGATCCGCATGCTCATCGACGCGCAAATCGAGCAGCGGATAATCTTCGACGTGATGGATTTTGATCGCAGCCGATTGTCGACCGCGCTTGTCGCCGCCCGTCGCATCGCCGGCTTCCAACGCGAGCATTAGACGATCGACGAGATCGAGCGCTTCGCTCGTGCGAAATGCATTTGCCATCGCAGCAATGGTCGCTTCGCCGACCAGCATGTTGCCTTGCACGGCGAAGTGCGGCTCGACGATCTGACCGAACCAGTCGGTACACGCCGCGCCCGACCACGCCGCGCTGCGGCCCTGCGCATCGATCACGCCGATCTGGCGCACGTCCCGTCCCGCATCTTTCTGCATCACCCTGTCTAGCGCGTGCGGGCCGGACTCGCCCGCGTCCATCGCGTTGAGCGCATCGATCGCGAGATACGGATTGACCCAGGATTGCGTGGACACCGCGCCGACGCCCGACTTCGCGTACGGACACATACTGCCCACAGCCGGTACCGCGGTTGCGACTGCGACGCCCAGCATGCCGGTACGTTTGCAATGCGCGACGATGGAGAAGGTCATGTGCGAACCTTTATTCGAACGAAATAGAAAGGCACCGCGTTAAACGCTGAGCTGAGCTGCTATGCGGCTCTCGGCGTCCGGTTCGCCGACGTCGCCGCGATCCATGATCTCGCCCATCTTCAACACGGCGTAGCGATCGGCCACCGACAGCGCGAACTTGACGTTCTGCTCGATCAGCAGAATCGCCGTGCCGGCGCGATCGCGCTCGGCTCGCAGCACACCGGCAAGCCGATCGATAACCGACGGCTGCAAGCCTTCGCTGATTTCATCGATCAGCATGATCTTCGGTTCGGACATCAGTGCGCGCGCCACCAGCAACATTTTCTGCTCGCCGCCGGAAAGCGTTCCCGCACGCTGCTTGAGACGCGTCGGCAGAAAATTGAACACTTTGCCGATGCGGTCCAATCCGGGATCGAATTGCGCATCGTCGCGCAAACCGAGGCGCAGATTATCTTCCACGGTGAGGTCTTGAAACAGCGCCTTCTCTTGCGGCGAATACGCGATGGCCTGGCGCGCGACCCGATGCGGCGGCTGGCCGGTGATGTCGCGATCGAACACGCGCACGCTGCCGCTCTTGATCGGCAAATAGCCCATCAGCGTTTTCAGCAAAGTGCTCTTGCCCATGCCGTTCTTGCCGAGCAGGCTGAAGATCTCGCCGGGCTTCACCACCAGCGCGATGTCGCGCACCACGAGCGCTTCGCCGTAGCCGCTGCTAAGACCGGTAACTTCGAGCGCGTTGGCGCTCATGCTGCGCTCGCGGACGGCAGCACGGCGCCGGAATAGATGCTTCGTACCAACTCGGATTCGACCACTTCGCTGACCGTGCCATCGAGCACGATTTTGCCTTGATGCAAGACGATTACGCGTGAGCTGATCTCGCGCACGAAATCGAGATCGTGCTCGACCAATAAAATGCACAGGCGATGCGCCGTCGCGAGATCGACCAAAATGCCGCCGATGCGCGTGCGTTCGGGTTTGGTCAATCCCGCGGTCGGCTCGTCGAGCAGCAACACGCTCGGTTCCAGCGCCAGCACCATCGCGAGCTCGAGCGCCTGTTTCTGACCGTGCGCAAGATGGCGCGCTTCGAGATCGAGATGTTGATCGAGCCCGGTTGCCGCGATCACCTGCAACGCGGCTTGCGGCAGCTCCAGGGTCGGCGCACGCTGCCAGAACGACGGGCGTTTCAGGCGCGTGCGCGCGATGCGCAGGGCCTGTGCGACGGTCAGGCTGTCGAACACGTTCGCGGTTTGAAATTTGCGGCCGACGCCGAACGCCACGCACGAATACGGCGGCAGGCGCTGAATGTCGTGATCGTTGATCAGGATCGAGCCGCGCGATCGTTCGTCGCCATCGGCAATGCAGCGCATGAGCGTAGTCTTTCCTGCGCCATTGGGGCCGACCAGACTTAGCAACTCGCCGCGCTGCGCTTGAAACGCGATGCCTTCGAGCACTTTCAGACTGCCGAAATGTTTGCTGACCTCGGTCAACGTCAACGCGTGCTGGCCGCCGCCCTGCAATCCTGCGAATGGTTCTTCCTCGGCCGGAACCAGCACCGTCGTTTCTGCGTCGACCGCTCTGCCCCTGCGCAGCAAGCGTCGCCACGATGCGATCGCCAGGGGCATCAGTCCGCCAGGCAGCGCGACGATCACTACGACGAACGCAACGCCGATGATGAGCTTCCACACGTAAGGCAGATTGCCGCTCAGATAAGACGTGCTGACATCGAGAACCAAGGTGCCCAGTACCGGACCGATCAGCGTGCCGCGGCCGCCGAGCGCGACCCAGATCAACAACTCGGTGCCGAACACGAAGCCGGCGTACTCCGGTGCGACCACCATTTGCACGCCGGCAAATGCGTAGCCTGCAATGCCCGCAATGGCGGCACACACCACGAGCAGCAGAATCTTCACGCGCGATACGTTGATGCCGAGATATTCGCAGCGTTGCTCGTTGTCGCGGATCGCGATCAGGATTTTGCCGGCATCGCTGCGCACGAATATCCACGCACCGGCTGTCAGCAATACGAGAAACGCGCCGGCGATCCAAAACCACGTTTCGATCGAGATGTCGAAGCTCTCGAACCCGGACAACCCGCTGCTGGAGCCGGTGAAGTTTCCGCCCGAATACAAGATCTGGCTCACGACGATCGGCAGCACCAGCGTGATTACCGATCCGTACAGAGGCGATGCGCCGTGATAGAACGCGAGCCAGCCGACGATCGCTGCAGCCAGCATCGCGGCGAATACCGCGCCGAAGAAGGAGAGCGTCGCGTAGCCCGGTGTGAAGCCGAGATGGGTAAACACGAGTCCCGCGGCATACGCACCAATGCCGAAGAAGGCAGACTGGCCGAACGTGAGGATGCCGGTGTAGCCCCACAGCACATCGACCGTGAGCGCGACCGCGGCATACAGAAATGCGCGGATCAAGCTGTTGACCATGTAGGTCGGCAGAACGTAGGGCCCGACGCCGACGATCAACAGCGCGACCACAGTAAGAATCGCGATGTTGCGCAGATTTGCGTGCGATCGTCTGTGCGGTTGCGATGCCATCGTGGCGGCGCCGGTGATGGTGCCGTTACTCATGTTAGCAATGCACCGTGGTTGCGCGACAAAATCGATTAGTCACGCGCAAATCCTTGTGCCCGGAATCGCAGCACGAGTGCCGCTAGAACAACGATGGTGAGGCCGCCGAGAATCGGATTGCCGTAGGTGCTGACGAGCACCTGCGCGCCGCCGAGAACGAGACAGGCAAAGGCCAGACTGACGAGCGACACGCCCGACACCATCACCAGCATGAACGCATTCACCAGCCACGGCACACCCATGTTCGGGTCGACGCTAGACAACGGGGTGATAAGCGCGCCGGCGAGACTTGCCAGCCCCGCGCCGAGCGAAAATGTCGCGAAGCGCACCAGCCCGCTGTTGATGCCGAGACCGCGCGCGAGATCTTCATTCATGATCACCGCACGGGTAACCAACCCCAGCCGAGTGCCGTTCAAAATCAGGCCGAGCGCCACCGCAAGCACGACCGCGATGACCACCAGAATCAGCCGGTACTCCGAATACGATGCGCCGAGCAAACCAACCGCCCCGGTCACCGGACTCTGCACGAATTGCACTTCACGGCCGAACGCCAACGTAATGACTTGACCGATGATGATGCCGAGCCCCCACGTCGCGAGAATCGCATCGAGCGGCCGTGAATACAGCGGCCGCACCACCAGCCGCTCGATGATCATCCCGCACACAAAACCGATCACGAAGGCAAACGCCAGCGCAAACCACGGATCGATCCCGAGCTTGGTGACCGCAAGCGCCGAGTAACCGCCGACGGTAAGAAAACCACCGTGCGCGAAGTTGATGATCTTCATCACGCCGAAGACGATCAACAAGCCGGCCGCCACCGCGTAAAGAATCGCGGCGGTGGTGAGGATGTCTAAAAGTTGGGACATGGTGCGCGCGCTGCGCTCGGTGCGCGCGCCGCGCTGGCGCTCGCTCCGCTAGGGGCTAGGGGCTCGGGACTGGGGGCTAGGGGGTTCAGGCCCGAGGCGCAAGCGGTTGTCTGACGTGCGACTGATTTTGGCATTGCGATGGAAGTTCTCACCCTAGTCCCCAGCCCCTAACCCCTAGTCCCTCTGAAGTGAGTTGAAGCTCACTTCAGATTAGGACATTGATCGCCCGGATCGACGTTTTTGAACTTATCGAGCATCTTGACGCTGCCGTCTTTCTGTACTTGGCCCAAATACATCGTCAGCGGTGCGTGGCGTTGTTTGTTCATCTGAATATTGCCGCGCGGACCTTCGAACGACACCTGCGCCAGCGCCGGGATGACCT
>JBBRGM010000386.1:0-4808 GCA_038240725.1 Burkholderiales bacterium
CGGCTGCAAACCTTGATGTGGGATCGATTCACCGATCTGCGCGAGGCGCTGCTGGCGTTTTCCGAGCCCGACGCGTTGACGCAGCCTTTGCCGGAACCCTCAATCAGCGCGACGATAATTCCGTTCACCAGGCCCGAGTAACGACCGGCGCGTCAAACGCGTTCGATGTACTCGCCTGAATCGGTGTTGATCTTGATTTTCTCGCCCTGGCCGACGAAGGGCGGCACCATCACGATCAAGCCGGTTTCCATCGTCGCGGGCTTGAATGAGCCGGTGGCAGTCGCACCTCTCAGGATAGGCTCGGTCTCGGCAATCGTAAGCACGACGCTTGGTGGCATCTGTACGCCGATCGGCCGTTCGTTGTGGAAGTTCACCTGCACGTCGGTGTTGGGTAGAAGGTATTCCACCTGACCTTCGATCAGATCGCGCGGCAGATTAAGCTGCTCATAGTTGCTCTGATCCATAAACCAGAAGCTGTCGCCGTCGTTGTACATGTACTGCATGTCGCGGCTTTCGACGAACGCGCGCTCGATTTTTTCATCCGTGCGAAACCGCTGGTTCACTTTCGTACCGGCCTCGATATCCTTCATCTCGACCTGCATGAAGGCGCCCCCACGGCCGCCGACGTGTACGTGATAGGACTTGAGCACGCGCCAGACGCGCTTGTCCCACTCGATGAGGTTGGCGGCGCGAATTTCGGTTGCGAGGACTTTTGCCATGGCGAGCGGCCTATGCTTCGGAAAAGGCGCGATTCTACCTGAACCCAACATCCGGACACACCCGGATTGTCTAGTCCCGCCGAACCTGGGGCCACCGATGGATTTGGCTAAACCCGCGTCGTGCGAAGTCGGGTTGCAGAAGCTAGTCCAGTTCGCGGGACGCGCGGGTTCTGCGTTAGACGCTCGGGCAGCTAGCAAGATAAGGCCGGTGCGAGCGCTGCCGTTATAATGCCGATGACAACAGCGCTAGAAGGTGCGCCGAGCCCGCCGAGCGGTTCGTCCGCTGTTACGACGCGGTACGACGCGGGCGGGCACCCCTCGCTATTCGCTCGGCGCACGCCGCAGTCGCGCTCGCCACCGATTCGCAATCGAAACATGACCAAAGTTCCAGCTCACGCTACGAGCCTTGCAAGACCGGAAAAGACGCAGGCGACACAGGCGCCGATAGACGAAGCGAGCCTGCCGAATCTCGTCGAGGTCGTCGCCGCGCTCCCGCATCGCCCGGGCGTCTACCGCATGATGAATGGCGCCGGCGTGGTGCTCTACGTCGGCAAGGCGCGCGACCTGAAGAAGCGCGTGGCGTCTTACTTTCAGAAGACCGGATCGCTCGATCCGCGCATTCAGTCGATGGTTGGGCAGGTGCGGCAGATCGAGACGACGGTCACGCGCTCCGAGTCCGAAGCGCTGCTGCTCGAAAACAATCTCATCAAGACCTTCACGCCCCGCTACAACATTTTGTACCGGGACGATAAGTCGTATCCGTTCCTGACCATTACCGGGCAGACGTTTCCCCGGCTGGGATTTCATCGCGGTGCGCTCGACAAGATCAACCGTTACTTCGGCCCGTTTTCGAGCGCCGGCGCGGTGCGCGAAAGCATTCAGCTCATGCAGAAAGTGTTTCGCCTGCGTACCTGCGAAGATACCGTGTTCAGCAACCGTTCGCGGCCTTGCCTGCTGCATCAAATTCACCGCTGCACCGCGCCGTGCGTGGGCATGGTCGATGAAGCTACCTATGCCGAGGACGTCCGCAACGCGGAGTTGTTTCTGCTCGGGCGCGATGATGAAGTGATCGAGAAACTCGAAACTCGCATGCAGCACGCCGCAGAGACCGAGCAATTCGAAGCCGCCGCGATGTTCCGCGATCAGATGCGCGCGCTGCGCGGTGTGCGGCAACGGCAATTCGTCAGCAGCGACAGTAAGGCACGCAATCTGGACATCGTGGCGATTGCCATGGAAGAGGGGCTGACGTGCGTCAATCTAGTGACCGTGCGCGCCGGCCAGCATCGTGGCGACAAGAGTTTTTTTCCGGAGCACGCCGAGGGCTACGACGAAAAGCATGCGTTGGAGGCATTTCTTGGCCAGCATTATCTGAACAGGGAAGCGCCGCCGCTGGTGTTCGTCAACCGTGCGATCGAGGCCGAACCGATCGAACAATTGTTGAGCGCCGAAGCCGGACATCGCGTCCAGATCTGCCTGGCATCCGGCGGCGAGCGGCGCGTCTGGCTGTCGATGGCTGAAGCGAATGCGCGCATGGCGATTCGCCAGTCGGTACAGATGCAATCGACGCAGGAAGCGCGTCTGCATTCATTGCAGCAGGCACTGGCGCTTCCGGTTAATCTTGCTCGCATCGAATGCTTCGATATCAGTCACACGTCCGGTGAAGCAACCGTGGGCTCGTGCGTGGTATACGACGAGGGCGGGATGAAGAAAAGCGATTACCGGCGCTTCAACATCCGCACCGCGAATGCCGGGGATGACTACGCCGCCATGCGCGAGGTGCTCGATCGACGCTACCGAAAAATCGTCGCGGGCGAGGGCAAATTACCGGATCTGATCCTGGTCGACGGCGGTAAGGGGCAAGTCGGCGTCGCCCGCGAAGTGCTGGAAGAGCTCGGTCTCGGCGGCATCGCGTTGATCGGTGTTGCCAAAGGGGAAGAACGCAAGCCCGGCCTCGAGCAATTGATCGTGTCCGGATCCAATCAAGTGATACAACTGTCGTCTGATCATCCTGGGCTGCATCTGATTCAGCAGATTCGAGACGAAGCGCACCGGTTCGCGATAGCAGGGCACCGTAACCGCCGCGGACGCACGCGGCGCACGTCCACACTGGAAAGCATCGCGGGCATCGGCACCAAGCGCCGACAGAAGCTCCTGGTGCGATTCGGCGGGCTGCGTGGCCTGATTGCCGCGAGCGTCGATGAGATCGGCCAAGTCGAAGGCATCAGCCGGGAGCTTGCCGAGCGGATCTACCAGCAGCTCCACTAACCGCCGTGCGCACGCCTGCCGGCCACAAGGCACTCATTTGATCTACGCTGCTGCCACGCATGTGATCTCGCTATCCCAGATCGACTGTGCTCGCATCGCGCGAGCGACGACCCGTTCGCGGATGGCCGCGCGCTGATGCCGTTGAACGCGCCGAATTTGCTGACCTGGCTGCGGATTTTGCTAATTCCGATGTTTCTGGGCGTGTTCTATTTTCCCGATTCATGGCTATCGCCGATCCAGAAAAACATCGCGGCGACTGCGTTATTCGGGGTGGCGGCAATCACCGATTGGCTGGACGGCTATCTCGCACGAACCCTCGATCAGACCTCCGCTTTCGGTGCGTTTCTCGACCCGGTTGCGGACAAGCTGATGGTTGCCGCCGCGCTGATTCTATTGGTGGGAATTGGACGCGTCGATGCGCCGATTGCGGTGGTGATTATCGGCCGGGAAATCGCGATTTCAGCGCTGCGCGAATGGATGGCCAAGATCGGCAAGAGCAAGAGCGTCGCAGTCAACGCGCTGGGCAAACTGAAAACGACCTGCCAGATGACTGCGATTTTCTTGCTGCTCTACCACAACGTTCTGCTGGGATTTCTAGACACGCAGCGGCTCGGCACCTGGCTTATCTACCTGGCCGCGGCCCTCACGCTGTGGTCGATGGCCTACTATTTGAAAATCGCGCTGCCCCTTTTACGCGACAAGCCCGAATAACCCTCATGTCTTCTGCGTTCTACGCCGCTACCTTGACACATCAGCCCGAGACCCTATAATCCCGGGTTCGGTTTTCGCGGGAATAGCTCAGTGGTAGAGCACAACCTTGCCAAGGTTGGGGTCGCGAGTTCGAGCCTCGTTTCCCGCTCCAGTTTCGACGAGGGAAATCGAAGCGTCAAGCGCTTCGTTTTCCCTTTTTAGTTTCAATCGAGCATGAACAGCAGTCGGCGCGCCCGGCTGAGCAAGTCGCATTACTCGCGTCCAAAGCCGCGCCCGCCGTAGAGAAAGTGACGCGGCGTATCGCACGGCATCGAGTAGCGCATGCGTGTACTTCGGCGGGGTGGCAGAGTGGTCATGCAGCGGCCTGCAAAGCCGTGTACGCCGGTTCGATTCCGACCCCCGCCTCCACTGTTTCGTAGCAGAACCCCTCTCAGACCTTCGTTTCCCCTCTCATCTCATAGTGCGCGGCGGTCCACCGCTGTTCGCACGCAATCGCCCCAATCCGGGTACTGGGAGGTAACAGGGAGGTAATACGCCCCGCTCGGCGCGCTATTACCTTCAACTGTTCCGGAATTTTTACCTCCCGAGGAAGCAATGCCAAAAGAACTGTTATCAGCGCTCACAATTAAAAATGCCAAGCCGAAGGACAAGCCGTATCGACTCTGCGACGGCGACAGATTGTTCGTGAGGGTGGCGCCATCGGGCGCGCACACATTTGAGTTCAGGTTCAAGTTGAATGGTGTTCAAGACACCGTAACACTTAAGGGGTCAAGGACACTCGCAGACGCGCGAGCAGAAGCCGATGAGTTGCGACGCGTGGTAGACGCGGGTGACCACCCTAAAGTGATTAAGCGCGTTGAGCATGCGGCCAAGGTCGAAGCGCAGGCGCAGACGTTCGAGGTGACCGCAGCCGCGTGGGTGAAGGCCGAGCGTAGACGAAAGAAGTGGTCGGCAGCTTACGTGAAAGAAGTCGAGCAAAGTCTGCGCAATCACTTGTCTGATTTGGATTGGTGCCCCGTGTCGGCGATCGTCGCTCGCATCGCCACGCCGCTCCTGCACCGAGTCGAAGAAACAGCGCCGTTGATGGAAGAGAAGGTCGCGCGCCGGCTACAC
>JBBRGM010000387.1:0-4796 GCA_038240725.1 Burkholderiales bacterium
TACCGGACTGCTGATGATCAGCGAGACCGGTGACTGCTTTCTCGCGTGGCACGACGTCGTTTCCGCGCCTAAGGATGCGGGTGCGATGCTGCTGGGCTGGCTCGCACGGTGGCAAGCGGAGTCGGCAGCGGCGGCATAAACCGGCGATCGCGCAACGATTGCCGGACGCAGCGGCGGGCCAGTCGAACTCGTGTGTAGCAAGCCACTCGGGGCATGGGCTGACAGCAACGCAAAAGTAGGCACCACGTAACGCCGTCTGGCTTCCAAGCTGTCAGCAAAACCCGGCCGCCCGCGAACGGGGCGTAGTAGCACTGCACGCTCGCCGAAACTCGCCGTCCAGCAATCTAATCAAATGAACTTCACGCGGGCGACACGTGCCGACTCCGCTGTTTTCGCGCTATGCTGGTGGCAACATTCTGTGCTGGCCAGCGCGTATCGCCGGATCGACCGCGCATCAGCCGGTCTGCCTGCATCGGAGCGCAACTGCATCGAAGTCGTTGTCGCTATTTTGCGTCGATTTCCGCGGACGTTTACCGTGATCTAGCCACAACGAACCGCGAGCATTGGTCTGCCGACGATCGGAGACACGCGGCAGCAATTCCGATTTCGGCGCATCTCCTGCAAACTCGTTGCGAATTATGGTCTGAATAAGATAAAAGAAAAGCTGCGTTCGACGCGGCACCATGTCCACTTTAGCGAGTCGCACGAACGCTTTCCATGTTGGTCTACTGCCTTACCCTTGTCGGCTTTGTCGCGCTCATCGGCAGCATTGTCCTGCAGCGCGCGTACAAACAACGCGCACGCGCATGTCCTGCGTGCGCCTATTTTCGATCATGCGCGGAAGCGTTTTTCATTGCCGGTGTCATTTTCTCCGCGATTCAGCTGCTCCTCGCTTTCTCGAATATCTTCGAGGCGACAAGCAGGACGATCAGCGCCATCGATGTGCAGCTCGCGAAGTACAAGACCATCACCGCCTTCCTGACGATCAGGCGAGGACCAGAATCGCTTCTGGCCATTATTTTCGTTGTGCTGCTACTGGTGCCGTTTGCGATAGCGTCGGACGTGACAGTCGTCGCGCGGGCGCATCGCTTTCCGCATTTCATGAAAGGCTACGTTATCGTCACGCTGGTCACGTCACTGATGTTGTTCGGCGCGATGACGGCGCGCCAGACCTTGGCACCGCGAGTCGCTGTTCTCGAACGCCACGTGCAACGCATCGAAGACGACTACGGAAAAGTCCTCGAAGAAGCTGGCCGGCGGATGGATCGCGAGCTCACATCGGTCGCGATTGAGATGCTCAAGCACGACGATCAATGGCTGCAGATTCACAGCATCTGGTTCGATCTCGTCAAGGATCTCGATCATCTGCCGCATGCGTATCCCGATTTGTTTGCCGTACCGCATCGAACGGATGATTACAGCGAGACGGGGCATATCGCCTCGCTCCTTCCGCTGCCGGATTATGTCGCGCCACTGCCGGCGCGCGCGGCCGCAGGGCTCTCTCTCGCAGCGCCAACAGAGCGGCAACCGATGCTGATCGGCTTCGGGAGGCGCTTCGGCGGCGAGCGAGTTGATGGCGCTGAGCACGCATATGCGGAGATCCCGCTGTCGCTGCGATGGCAATTTCTCGATGACGCGATCAGCTCGACATACGAAAACTGGTCCGAAGACGTTGCGGCGGGATTGCAGCAGGAACTGGATCAGGACGCCGACGTTGCCGCGAATAACGGCACGTTGTACGTGATCGATGCGCTGACGCACCGAATCGGCGGTGCGCTATACGAAGCGGAGACGCAGCCGGTGACGCAAGCAGCCGAGGGCGACTGGACGGCATTGCCATCCAGTTTTTTGCGGACGTTCTTACAGATTGCGCTGAGCGATGGCACCAAAGCTCAGCTCGAGGCGGCTGCCAACAGACAGCTCACCGAGTGGCTGGAAGGACGGCAGGAATGGCGTCAAACTGCCGCGGGTTATCGCGATGAAATTCGTCCCGCGCTCAGCGCAAGAAGTGCGAACGCGCGGCGGTTGACCGAGCGGAAATTCCGCGCAGCGGTGCAAAGAGCATCCGACGAGTACGCACTTGCGCACGACCGCTTGACGGCTGAAGTGCAGCGCTACGCCGACCTTGGGTTCGCGCGACGATGGCCCGTGCTTGAACAGACGTGGACTGCGGGCGTTGCCGGACTTTCGCCGAGCGCGAAGATAAGTGCGATGGACGTGTTGGCGCGGATTGGAGCTGTGCTGCGCTTATTGCCGGATCCCATGGCTCGCATGGCGTCGCTTGGCAAACTCGAAGACGCGTGGCGCGGCATCGATGCGTCCGACCAGAATGCGCAAAGCGCACTGACAGTCGCGGCGCCGGCGATCATCGTCAGCGAGAGTGTGGCACTGAGGTCGCGCCAGTTTGCGCGCGACAACGAAGCGGAGATCCTGCACATCATGACCGCGGCGCTGCTGGAAAATTTCGAGCGCGCGGTTGGGCGACCGCCAAAGCCGTCGGAAGGCTACAAATTGGATTCCGAGTTGCGTACGATCTTCGCCGATCCCGCGCGGTTCACTGCCGCTGCGGCTGGCCGATTATCGCAGCACGCCGACGCGGGGCAAAACGCCGAGCGATGGATCCCAGGCTGGCAGGCCTGCATGATCCAAGGCGCGTTTACAACGACGTCCTACTTTGCAGAGCCTGCGTTGTCGCGCGTGCAAACACCGGTCAGCATTCCGTGCTGGTAGGGTTTACCTGAACACGAGCGAGCTCGGACGCTATAAGTTCTTGGAGTCGCCCGGCCGTGCGGAACCAGCTCTGCGGCCGCGTATCGAGTACCACTCCAGCAATTCCCACTATTTTGCACCGCCGGCATTATCACCCGCCGTTCGTTTCGTAACCGGCCCAACGCTGTCGTCTCTCACCGCAAGCGCATCGTTATTCGGTAGCTGCGATGCATCCCAGCCCCCGCCGAGGGCTCTGATCAACTGCACGCTCGCGGCCAGACGCCGGCCTTGTATATCGACCTGCGTACGCTCGTTATTGAGCGCAGCGGTTTGCGCGATGACGACGTTGAGATAGCTGACGATGCCGGCCTTGTACTGATTGTTGGTGAGCGCGACAGATTCTTCGGCGGCTTTCACGGCGGCGTCCTGTACGTCGGCTTCCTGCTCGAGAATGCGCAACGCGGCGAGGTTGTCTTCCACTTCCTGGAATCCGGTGAGCACGGTTTGGCGATATTGCGCGATGGTCTGATCGTACAAGCCGCGCGCTTGATCGGTTCGTGCGCGCCGCAGTCCGGCATCGAACACCGTCTCTGCGATCGACGGACCGATCGACCAGAATCGGCTCGGCAGCGATAACCATTTTGAGAAATCTGTCGACTCGAAGCCGAACGTGCCGCCCAAGGTCAAGGTCGGGTAATACGCTGCCTCCGCAATGCCGATCTGCGCGTTTGCCGAAGCCAAACGACGTTCCGCTGCGGCCACGTCGGGTCTGCGCTCCAGTAGCTCGGACGGCAGACCGGCCGGCATCGGCAGCGGAATCGCGGTGAGCGGTGCCATCGGCAGCGAAAAATCCGCCGGCGCTTTGCCGATCAGGATCGCTATCGCATGCTCGAGCTGCGCGCGCTGCACGCCGACGTCGATCGCCTGCGCCTGCGTCGTGCGCAATTGCGTTTCTGCCTGCGCCACGTCCGCGCGCGATGCGATGCCGCCGACGTAGCGATTCTTGGTTAAGGTCAGCGATCGCTCGTAGGCGGTGGAGCTTTGATCGAGCAATTGCTTCTGCGAGTCCAGAGCGCGCAACAAGAAATAATCCTGCGCGAGCTCGGCTTGTGCGCTCAGCCGAATGCTTTCCACATCGGCTGCACTGGCCTGCGCGTTGGCGCGGTTGGCTTCGACGCTGCGCCGGATGCGGCCCCACAAGTCGATTTCCCAGGTTGCATCGACCGGCAGCTGATAATCGGTGACAGTGCCGAGCTGTGGTGCGATCCGGCCGAGGTTGGAAGACGTGCGCGACCGGGTCACCGAAGCGCCGGCGGTGACGGTTGGAAAATACGCCGACCGTGCCTGCTGGACGAGCGATCGAGCTTGCCGGAATTGCGCTTCAGCCGCGGCGACGTTGTAGTTGCCGAACTGTACTTGCGCGACCAGTGCATTCAACTCCGGATCGGCAAACGCTTCCCACCACTTGCCGCGCTCGATCGCGTCTTTCGGCTGTGCGACTTTCCAGCCTTGCGATTCTTTGAATGCCGCGGGCGCCTGCGTCGTCGGCTTCACGTAGTCGGGGCCGACGGTACAGCCTGCCGCGAGAAAAATCGCACTCAGCGCCATGCCGCGCGATGCGAGGATCCTGCGCATCGATGCGACATTCGCAATTGCGCGCGCGCCATCTTCCAGTTTCTTGTTCACTGCGCTCGACTCCATGCTCGTTGTCTGTCTAGATTTCATACTGTACTTACTGCACCCCGCTGGCTGTACCCAACCGAGACTGCGCGGTAACGACATGCGGCGCCTTGCCGCGTTTGCGCAACACCCACAACCGGAATCGATCCAGGTACAGATACACCACCGGTGTCGTGTACAACGTCAGCATCTGGCTCACGATCAAGCCGCCGACAATTGCGATTCCCAGCGGTCGCCGTAGCTCGGCGCCGGTCCCGCCGCCCACCGCCAATGGCAGCGCGCCGAGCATCGCCGCCATCGTCGTCATCATGATCGGCCGGAAGCGCAGCAGGCACGCTTCGTAGATGGCGTCGCGCGAATTCTTGCCGTGCTCGCGCTCGGCGACTAAGGCGAAGTCGATCATCATG
>JBBRGM010000388.1:0-4793 GCA_038240725.1 Burkholderiales bacterium
GCACGCCATTTCTACTGGCATTGCCCGGCATGTCACGGCTGGGAGACGTATCCGCCGCGGCGCACGGAAGAGCGCGAGTTGGCGAAATGAACAACGCGAAAATTATCGTTGCGCTCGACTTCGCCGAAGCGGAAAGCGCACTCTCCCTCGCGCATCGATTGTCGCCGCAAGTGTGCCGTCTGAAAGTGGGCAAAGAGCTGTTCACCGCCGCGGGTCCCGCGCTAGTCGACAGCCTCACAGCGCTGGGCTTTGCGATTTTTCTGGACCTCAAATTTCACGACATTCCCAACACCGTGGCGCAGGCCTGCAAAGCCGCTGCGCGAATGGGCGTATGGATGATCAACATTCACGCGAGCGGCGGCCGCAGCATGATGAGGACCGCACGCGATGCGCTCGGCGACGCACCGGATCGACCGCTGCTCATCGCGGTTACCGTGCTGACCAGTCTCACCGACGCCGAGCTTGCCGAGACGGGCGTGTCGACGTCTGCGCAAGAGCAAGTCTCGCGGTTGGCAAAGCTGACGGCAGACAGCGGACTCGACGGCGTGGTCTGCTCGGCACTCGAGGCGAAGCGCTTGCGACAGGAACGCGGCGAAGGATTTTTGCTGGTCACTCCCGGCATTCGTCCGTCGAACGAAGCCGGCGATGATCAAAAGCGCATCGCGACGCCCAAACAGGCGATGGTCGACGGCGCCAGCTATCTCGTGGTCGGGCGTCCGATTACCCGAGCGGCGGATCCGCTGCTGGCTTTACAGGCAATTCAAGCTGAAATCGACGACTTGACTTGATCAGGTGTGTGGCGGAACAACGAACACGCGGCCGTCGCGCAGTCCTTGCGTTTTGCAGCGCACACATTCGGGTATCATTTCGTTGGTCTACGTATGCGCATACGTGTACGCGCCGTGAGCGCGCATAACTAACACCCAGCAAGTTTTCTGTAGAGCGAACCGTGAAGATCACAATTATTGGAACCGGCTATGTCGGCCTCGTCTCGGGCGCTTGTCTTGCCGATCTCGGCAATGACGTGCTATGCCTCGACTTGGATCAGAAGAAGATCGACATGCTCGAGTCGGGCGGCATTCCGATCTACGAGCCGGGGCTCGAATCGATCGTTAAAAGCAACGCGGCAGCCGGGCGTTTGCGCTTTACCACCAACGTCGAGAAAAGCGTCGAGCATGGCGCCGTGCAGTTCATCGCGGTGGGCACGCCGCCGGACGAGGACGGCTCTGCACATTTGCGTCACGTGCTCGCGGCGGCCCGCAGCATCGGCCGCAGCATGCAGGAGTACAAGGTCATCGTTGACAAATCGACGGTGCCGGTCGGCACCGCGGATAGCGTCAGACAGGCGATCTCGGAAGAGCTGAAAACGCGCAGCGTCGACTTGCCGTTTAGCGTAGTTTCGAATCCGGAGTTTCTCAAAGAAGGGGCGGCGGTCGAAGATTTCATGAAGCCAGATCGCGTCGTAATCGGCGTCGACGACGATCGCGCTACACAGATCATGCGAACGCTTTACGCGCCGTTTCAGCGCAATCATGAGCGCATGCTGGTCATGGATGTACGCTCGGCGGAGCTGACCAAGTATGCCGCCAACGCGATGCTTGCAACACGCATTTCGTTCATGAATGAGCTCGCCAATCTGGCCGAGAAACTCGGCGCCAATATCGATCAGGTGAGGCGTGGAATCGGTTCCGATCCGCGCATCGGTTATCACTTTCTGTATGCCGGTTGCGGCTACGGCGGTTCGTGTTTTCCCAAGGACGTGAAGGCGCTGCAGCGTACTGCGAGCGACAAAGGCATTGACCTGCGCATCCTCGGCGCGGTCGAAGCAGCCAACGACGGGCAGAAGCTGCGCTTGGTAGAGAAGGTTGTTGCTCGTCTGGGCGAGCGCCTGGATGGGCGCCGGTTCGCAGTCTGGGGTCTGGCGTTCAAGCCCAATACCGACGATATGCGCGAGGCGCCCAGCCGCGTCATCATCGAGCAGATTCTGCAACGCGGCGGGCAGGTCACGGTATACGATCCGGTTGCGATGCCTGAAGCACGTCACATCTTCAGCACTGAGCCGCGCGTGCGTTACGCGGAATCGCCGATGGTTGCATTGGACGGTGCCGACGCGCTGATCATCGTCACCGAGTGGAAAGAATTTCGCAGCCCGGATTTCTCGAGTATCAAGCAGCGGCTCAAGTCGCCGCTCGTGTTCGATGGCCGCAATCTCTACGATCCGAAAACCGTTGCCGGCGCGGGCCTCGAATACTTTTCCATCGGGCGAGCGTGACGCAGCGAGCGCTCGTCGAACTGCGCGAAATGCCGGAGTCGCGCTCGCAGCCGCGTAGGCCGGTCGCGATACGCTTGCAGATTTACCTGCGCCGTTTTTCGGATACTCAAATCAAATAACGCCGCGTTCATCTCGCAATGTCGACTTCGCTGCCAAAGCTCTCCAGTGCGCGCCTTCTCGTAGTCGGCGATGTCATGCTGGATCGCTATTGGTTCGGCGAGGTGAATCGCATCTCGCCCGAAGCGCCGGTTCCGATAGCCCGCATCACGCGCACGGAAGAGCGTCCAGGTGGCGCCGCCAACGTTGCGCGCAGCGCTGCCGCGCTAGGTGCAAGCGTCGATTTGCTGGCGGTGGTGGGCACTGATGAAGCCGCGTCCACGCTTGCCAAAATGCTCGAAGCGGACGGCGTGCGTGCGCAGTTGACGCGTGACAGCACCGTCAACACCACGGTTAAGCTGCGCGTTATCGGCAGACAGCAGCAGCTCCTGCGCATCGACTTCGAGAGTCCGCCGGCGCAGGAAGCACTCGCCGCTAAGCGTGCGGACTTCGATGCGCATCTGGACGCCGCTAACGTGGTGATTTTTTCCGACTACGGCAAGGGCGGCCTGGTGCACGTGGACGCAATGATTCGCGATGCGCGCGCCGCAGGCAGATTAATCCTGGTCGACCCCAAAGGCGACGAATACGAGAAGTATCGGCACGCCACTTTGTTGACGCCGAATCTCACCGAGTTTCGCGAGGTTGCAGGGCGCTGGAAGAGCGAAGCCGATCTCACGCAGCGCGCGCAGAAGCTGCGAAGATCATTGGAGCTCGATGCGCTGCTGGTGACGCGCAGTGAAGAAGGGATGACGCTGTTTCGGGAAAACGATGTGCTGCACGTTCCAGCCCTCGCGAAAGAGGTCTACGACGTCAGCGGCGCCGGCGACACGGTAATCGCAACGATCGGCGCGATGCTCGGCGCGGGGCTCGACATGGGCGAAGCTGTGCGCTGGGCGAATCGGGCAGCCGGTATCGTGGTAGGCAAGCTCGGTACCGCCGTGGTCTACCCCGAGGAATTGTTTGCCTGACCGAACGCGAGCTACGACGCGACCGGGCCGCGCTGGCTGCTGCTAAAAGTTGAACCGATAGAGGACGTCCAGATGATCATCGTTACGGGTGGAGCAGGGTTCGTCGGCTCCAATCTGATCAAGGCGCTCAACACGCGCGGCGAGACCGACATCATCGCGGTCGACAACCTCACGCAGGGCGAGAAATTCCGCAATCTGGTCGATTGTCAGATCGCAGACTATCTGGACAAGGCGGAGTTTCTGCGCAAGCTCAGTCTCGGTTCGTTCGCCAGCGGCGTCTCAGCGATCTTTCATCAAGGCGCGTGCTCGGACACGATGCAAACCGACGGGCGCTACATGCTGGAAAACAATTATCGTTATTCAGCCGACCTGCTCGACTTCTGCCAGGCGAAAAAGGTTGCGCTGATTTATGCGTCGTCAGCTGCCGTGTACGGATCCGGCACGGTGTTCCGCGAAGATCCAGGCAACGAACACCCGCTCAACGTGTATGGCTATTCCAAAGCGTTGTTCGATGGTCTGGTACGCCGCCGCTGGGAACAGAACAAAGCGCAGGTCGTCGGCCTGCGGTATTTCAATGTCTACGGACCGCGCGAAGCTCACAAGGGGCGCATGGCATCGGTTGCGTATCACTTTGCCAATCAATATCGCAGCGAAGGCAGGGTCAAGCTGTTCGAGGGCAGCGGCGGCTATGAAGCAGGCGAGCAGCGGCGTGATTTCGTGTCGGTTGAGGATGTGACGAGCGTTGCGCTGCACTTTCTGGATAATCCTGCGCAATCGGGAATCGTCAACGTCGGCAGCGGCCGCGCGCAAACCTTCAATGAAGTTGCGGTGGCGACCATCCTCGCCCTGCGCGCAAACGCAGGAGAAGATAAGCTGACACTCGACGAGATGCGTGTGCGCGGCCTGGTGCACTACACGCCGTTCCCGGCCGGTTTGCGCGACAAGTACCAGAGTTTCACGCAAGCCGATATCAGTCAGCTTCGTCGCGCCGGCTACACCGCGCCGCTCATGACAGTCGATGAAGGCGTTACGCGTTACGTCGACTGGATGCTGCGGTCTTAGCCCTCTTAGCGACTGTAAACGAGGATGCAATGAAGAGAGAAGTCGTCGATCCCGCGTCGTGGACAACGCTGGAGCATTGCGTGGGCCGAACCCCACTGGTGCGGCTCAAGCGTGTGCCGGGCAAAACCTCCAACATCGTGCTGGCGAAGCTGGAGGGCAATAACCCAGCGGGCTCCGTGAAAGATCGGCCGGCACTGTCGATGATCGTCCACGCGGAAGAACGCGGAGAAATCTCGCCGGGCGACACGCTGATCGAGCCGACCAGCGGGAACACCGGCATTGCGCTGGCGATGGTGGCGGCGATGCGCGGCTACAAGATGGTGCTGGTGATGCCGGAAAATTCATCGGAAGAGCGCCGGCAGACCATGGCTGCGTTCGGTACCAAGATCGTG
>JBBRGM010000389.1:0-4752 GCA_038240725.1 Burkholderiales bacterium
ATCGAAGCAGCCGCCGACGCAGTAGCCAAAAAGATTTTTCTTGGCGCCAATCGCACGTTCAACGCGCCGATCGACCGCGAAGACATCATCGGACTCGCCAATTATCTGGACGACGTCGTCGATCTCATCGAAGACACCGCGCGCGGCATCCAACGCTACGAGATTCGCGAGTTTCCGGTGGAGATGGAGAAGATGGCGGACGCCGTCGTGCGCTGTGCGCACGTGCTGGAGAAGGTCATGCCGCTGCTCGATTCCATCACGCCGCAGTACAAGACGATCTTTTCCTTGTGCGAGAAGATCGGCCAGATCGAAGGGGAAGCCGACGATTCGCTCGATGCCGGTCTGGCGAAATTACGCAGCAGAGTGCGCGCCGGCGAGATCGACACGCTGGGCTACATCGATCGCAAAGAGCTCTACGAGCTCATCGAAAACGTCGTCGACCGTTGCGACGACGTCGCTAACGCTTTGCAGGCCATCACCGCCAAACACGTATAACGCCGCCGCGGCGCGTTAGAGAGACACAAGGAACGATGGACGCTGCCGCACTCACCATGCCGATCTTGATCGGCCTTATCGCCGTCGCGCTGCTATTCGATTTTCTCAACGGCCTGCACGACGCGGCGAACTCGATTGCAACGGTAGTCTCCACTCGTGTGCTGCGTCCCCACCTCGCCGTAATCTGGGCCGCGTTTTTCAACTTCATCGCATTCGCAGTGTTCGGCCTGCACGTCGCGAAAACGCTGGGGACCGGCATCGTCTTCAGCGGCGTGATCGACGCGAGCGTGATCTTCGGCGCGCTGACCGGCGCTATCGTCTGGAACGTCGTGACGTGGCAGTTCGGTCTGCCATCGAGCAGCAGCCACGCGCTGATCGGCGGGTTGATCGGTGCCGGCATGGCGAAGGCGGGGTTGCACGCTGTGGTGTGGGGCGGTCTGGGAAAGGTCATCGCCGGTATCGTGCTGTCGCCGGTGCTGGGTTTCGTTCTCGCACAGTTGCTGGTGCTGATCGTGCGCTGGTTTGCGGTGCACTCGTCGCCCTATACCGTGGACCGGCGATTTCGGATTCTGCAACTGTTCTCCGCCTCGCTGTATTCGCTGGGTCACGGCGGAAACGATGCGCAGAAGACGATGGGCATCATCGCGGTCCTGCTCTACTCGCAAGGCTATCTCGGCGGCACGTTCTACGTGCCGTTCTGGGTGGTCATGTCTTGCCAAGCCGCGATGGCGCTCGGCACGCTGTTCGGTGGCTGGAAGATCGTCCACACGATGGGCTCGCGCATTACGCACTTGAAACCGATCCAGGGATTTTGCGCGGAGACCGGCGGTGCGATCACGCTGTTTCTCGCGACGGGGCTCGGCGTTCCGGTGTCGACAACGCACACGATTACCGGCGCTATCATCGGTGTCGGCGCTGCGAACCGAACGGCGGCGGTGCGCTGGCAAGTCGCGCAGAGAATCGTCGCGGCCTGGGTGATCACGCTGCCTGCCGCAGCGATCATCGCCGCGGTTGTATACGAGCTGACGCGGTTGTTCTAGCCGACATTCAAATGCGCGTCCATAAGCGTCGGGCGCAAAGCACCGCGGTTAGAGCCAGACCGGGACGCGAAGACCTGGTTGAAATTTCCTAAAGCGCGGCGGCGGATCGCTCGAGCTTCGGCAATCGCCAAATCGTCCTAGAGATCGTGGTGACGGCCACCACGGATATCGCAAGCGGGCCTCTTCAACTCCCGCTTGCGATCATCGAAGCTCAACTGCGCAGTTTGCGCACCATTACGACACCCATCAAACCTAAACCGAGAAACGCAAACGAACCGGGTTCCGGCACGGCGCGCACTGGACCCGCAACGGTTCCGACGACGTCGAGATCATAGCCACCGCCGGGCAGCGGGTTGGTCGTATCGCGTGAGAATCCATCGGTCGCGTAGTCGGCGATGCCATCGACTGCACCGCTAGCCAAAATGCGAAAGCCGTCGATGTGTTTGTCGGCGCCGAAGTTGCCGGTGCCCGGACCTACGTGCGTCCACCGAACTGCAGTGCCGCCGTTGAGTACGGCCGCGGTCCAGTCGAGGTTGATCTCGTTCAGATCGATGCCGGAGCCGCCGGATGGGAAATCGGTAGATACGGGGCCGAACGCAGCAGTGACGCCGTACAAACCCGTCACCGTGATCGTCGTCAGGTTCGTATCGTCGGTCGCCACCGGAAAGATGGAGTAGTTGTCGAGCGGTTGAATCGTGACATCGTAGATCCATTCGTTACCGCTCGTCTGGCTGCCCGTGAGCAGCACAGCGTGCGATGTCAGCGGCGCAAGAACGAGCGCGAGTAAAGCTAGAAATTTAGCGGCTTTCACGTGTATATCTCCTGGAGAGTTGGATGAAGCGAAGCGGAGATTGCCACGCGATGTCGAGCGATTGGATTGCGCAAAAGATATACGAGCCGGTCGATTGTTAACGCAGGCGGTCCCGCGCCTATTGGACGCGTGTGCGCTGAGCGACGCCGTCGCTGCGGCGTTATTGAAACGCTGTCGTCTGTTCCGTCTGCGACATGATCGCCGCCGTACGTTTGCGCGAGGAAACCCGCGCAGACAAGACTGATCAGAGCACGACCTCGCTCGCGGCTGCGTCGGCGATGGCTATCTTTCCGGCACACACGGGTAGGTAAGCCCGCGGCCGCCATCGGCGACATTGCCTCGGCAATGGGTGCCGATTTCGGTAATCACGAGATCGCCGGCTCCTTGCCAATGAGATGCGCTGTTATCGGGCGACGTAACGAGTAGTACCGGAGAGACGGCTCGTGTCGCATTGATTAAAGCGTAGCTGGACCCCAGCTGGGTTGCTTACCTGGATTTGCCGTAGCCTTGCGCGACGATGCGAGCGGAAAGCGTTGTGTGCCCGCCGCGCCGCAGACACGACATCCAGGCGAAGGCGGGCAACGTATAACGGTGGACGGATCACTTGCAGATGGAAACAATCATGCTCAATCGTCGTCAGTTCATATTTGGAATTTCCAGTATTTGCATTACCACCGGCATCATCGCCGCGGGCAAAGAGCGCAGCGTTGTCGCCCCGCTGAACAAATCGCCGGCGGCGTGGAAGGCGTTGCTGCCCGCGGATCGTTATGCGGTGTTATTCGAAGAGAACACCGAGCGGCCGAATTCGAGCTCGCTCAATCACGAAAAGCGAACCGGCACCTTCGTATGTTCAGCGTGCTTCCTGCCGCTGTTCGACAGTGCGCACAAGTTCGAGAGCGGCACGGGCTGGCCGAGCTTCTGGGATGCGCTACCGGGCGCCGTGGAAACCAAGCGAGACTTCAAGCTGATTTGGCCGCGTACCGAATATCATTGCGCACGCTGCGGCGGTCATCAGGGACATCGATTCGACGACGGACCGAAGCCGACGGGTCTGCGTTATTGCAATAACGGTCTCGCGCTGCAATTCGTCGCGGCGGGCGAGGCCTTACCGGTGCTCAGGACATGAAAACAATTTTGGTAATGGCGGCGTTCATCGCGGCATCGGCGTCATTTTCTCTTCAGGCGGCAGATCAGCCCGCGCAAGGCGCAGCGGCGCCGGCCGTGCAAGGCGCAACGGCAATCTTCGCGGGCGGCTGCTTCTGGTGCGTCGAGGCGGATTTCGAAAAGCTGCCCGGTGTGCTGTCGGCAGAATCGGGCTACACCGGCGGTCAACTGCCCAATCCAACGTACGACCAGGTCAGTCAGGGCGGCACGGGGCACGCAGAGTCGGTACGCATCGTCTACGACCCGCAGAAGGTGACCTATGAGCAGCTATTGGATTACTTCTGGCATCACGTCGACCCCACGGTGAAGGATCGCCAGTTCTGCGACGTCGGCTCGCAGTACCGCACGGCGATCTACTATCAGGGCGAGGCGCAGCGCGCTGCAGCGGAAGCCAGCAAAGCAGCGCTGGAAAAAAGCCGGAAACTGCCGCACGTTTACACCGAAGTCGTAGCGGCGAGCACGTTCTATCCCGCCGAGGAATATCACCAGGACTATTACAAGAAAAACCCGATCCGATATCGCTACTACCGCTCGAGTTGCGGCCGCGACGCGCGCGTCAACGAGGTGTGGTCGGCCGCCAAGCATTGATCTTTGTACGCGGGCGCTCAGCTTCGGCGCCCGCGCGCGCGGCATCCCGAAAGATTCTAAGCCCGCTTCGTTCTAAGCTCGCTTCGCCATGGGCGCGCTCGCGCCGCGCTGCTTGGTGAGTCCAAGTGATTCTGCAACGCGAAGCACTTCACGTTTTTCTTCGTCGTTCAGCCGATTGACGGGCGGCACCGACCTGCCGCAGTCGACCCCGAGTCGTTCCGACAACACCGCCTTGCACACGTCGGACATCGCAAAGAACATCCACACCAGGTCCACGTACTTGCGAGTCTCGTCCTGCAGCGCTTGTGCGCGAACCATGTCGCCCGCCTTCCACGCGTTGTAGAGCTCGGCGTAGTGCCAAGGGGCAACCGACAAAGGCGCGTCGATCGTTCCGACCGCGCCCATGGTCAGCGCGGGCAGCGGGAATGCGCCGTTGCCGGAAAAGCAGATTAAACCCATGTCCGCAAAAACTCGGATATCGGCAAAGTTCGGCGCCGAATGCTTGAGCCCTTTCAGCGTCGGAATCGCGCGGACGAATTTCTCCATCAGCGCGGGCACCGTTTCGACCTGCGTAAGCTGCGGCAGGTTGTAGACAAAAAACGGTAGATCTCCGGCGGCGTCCGCTACGGCCTTGTAGTGTTCGATGCGAGCGCG
>JBBRGM010000390.1:0-4735 GCA_038240725.1 Burkholderiales bacterium
TCGCTTCGCGCAGCAATAGCAGCGCATCGCGCACGCCGTCGAGATTGGACCGGCTGAAGATCGGCTTGCGCATCAGCTCGCGGCACGCCTGCTCGAGCGCGAGCAGATGGCCGGCGAGATTGCCGCTGTCCACCGCCGAGATATAGCGCGGCTCGAGCGGAGCCAGATCGAGCGTGTTGTACCAATTATAGAAATGACCGCGATACTGCGGCATGCGCGCAAACGTCTTCAGCGTGTTTTCCAGGCGCTCGGTCATGTCCTGCAAACCGAGCCAGCCGAAATCGCGCGCAGCCGCGGTCGACAGCAAACTCAAACCGAAATTGGTCGGCGAGCTGCGATGCGCCACCACCGGTTTCGGATCTTCCTGGAAATTGTCGGGCGGCAGCCAGTTGTCTTCTGCCGTTACGAACTTGGTGAAGAAGCGCCACGTGCGCCGCGCGATCAAGCGCATGCGCGTCGACTCGCTCGGCCCGAGCGGATTGGTGGCGGCGGCTTTCGGCGGCAGGCTGATTGCGCGCGCCACCAGGGGCGAGGCCCACCACAACAAAATGAACGGCACCGCGAACCGGAAACCCGCGGGATTGAAGTACAGCACTGACGCGCTCGTGATGATTGCGACGATGCTCGCGCTGCGCAGCGGCCAGAGAAAACTGCCGAGCGACAGGCCGGTAATGCTTTGCACGTGCGCGGCGGCTACCCACTCGAGCATGTTCTTGTGGCTGACGAACAAGCGATACAGCGTGCGCGCGATCGCATCGATCATCAGCCACGCATGATTCGCCAGCAGCGCCACAGCGACCGCTGTATAACTGAGCGCATTGAGCGCGTCGTCGGCCACCATGCGGAAATGATGACGCAGCGACACCGCGGTGCGCGGCGGCATGAAACCGCTGACGACGCCGAGCAAGGTGGGCAGCGCCAGCGAAACGATGATGGTCATCAGCCACAGCACCCGCGGCGCCAGCGGTATCGACCAGCTTGCGATTAACGTGGCGAGGGCGGCGGGCGCAACCAGCGACCGGCGCAGGTTGTCGATCAACTTCCAGCGCCCGATCGCAGACATGCCGGCACCGACCGGACCGAACATCCACGAGAGCAGTTGCCAGTCGCCGCGCGTCCAGCGATGGGCGCGCGCGGCGGACACCTCCGAATGCGATGGGAAATCTTCGAACAACTCGATGTCGCTGACTAGTGCACAGCGCGCGAAAATGCCTTCCAGCAAATCATGGCTGAGCACTGCTTCTTTCGGCAGACGTCCGACCAGGGCCGCCTCGAACGCATCGACGTCGTACAAACCTTTACCGGTGTAGCTGCCTTCGGCGAACAGATCTTGATACACATCTGAGATGGCCGCCGCATACTGATCGACGCCGGACGGTGCGGAGAACAGCCGCTGAAAAATCGAGCTCTCATGCGCCGAAGGCAAGCGCGGCGTGATGCGCGGCTGCAGTACGCCATAGCCTTCGACTACGCGGCCGCGTGCAGGATCGAGTCGCGGCTCGTTGAGCGGATGCGCGGCCGTGCCGACCAGTTGACGGACCGCGCCGATCGGCAGGCGCGTGTCGGCGTCGAGCGTAACGACGTAGCGCACGCCGGGCGGCGGCCGCGGCGGCTCGCCGTCTATGGCAAGGAACGATGTGTCTTCCGCGCCGCGCAGCATGAGATTGAACTCGTGCAGCTTGCCCCGTTTGCGCTCCCAACCCATCCACTTGTTCTGGGTGCCGCTCCACAGGCGTTTGCGGTGAAACAAATGAAAGCGCGGACCGCCGTCGGCCATGCGCCCGTAATTGCGATTTAGCTTGGCGATGCCATCGGCCGCCAGCTCGAGCAATCGCTCATCGCCCGGTACGCTCTCGGCGTCGGCGTCAGCCCAGTCGGATAGCAGTGCAAAGCGGATATCGCCGCTCGGGTTCGACAGATAATGGATCTCGAGCCGCTGCACGCTCTCGGTAATGGTAGTCTCGCTGGTCAACATCGTCGGCACGACTACGAATGTACGCATCGACGACGGGATGCCCGACGCGAGATCGAGCCGCGGCAGATGGCGCGGGCCGAGCGTTTGCGTGATCCAGCGGTGCAAAAGCGTGAGCCCGATTTCGCTGGCAGGGATCACGGCGAGCACGCAGAGTATAAGCAGCTCGTACCAGCGCAGGCCCGCGCCGAAACTTGCCGATAGCGGTATCGAGAGAACGATGACGGTGAGCAGCGCGATGCTGCCCAGGTAAGCCGCCGTCGCATGCGCGACGTATGTGCGCAACATGCGGTTGCGCGTCGTCAATTTATAGCCGATTTCTTTTTCGAACGCCTGCCGGCCATACGAGATCAAGTAATAGCCGGGATCGCGCCCTCGCTCCTCGCGCCCGCGCGGCATCTCGGTGGGATTGATCTGCTGACTCTTCGCGAGAATCAGGCGCGCAACCTCGAGCTCCGCGCGGCCGGATCCTCTGGCGAGCTCTTCGATGCTGTGCCGATAGCGATCGCGCGTGAGAAAGTCCATACCGGAAAACGCCGGCGAGCCGCGCAGGCAATCGTCGACGACGCTCACCTCCTCGAAGAACGAGTGCCAGTCGAACGCCGTCATGCTGCGCATACTGGTGACCAGATTGCGCACCGTCATGTTGGCGGAGGTCTGGCTTGCGTGCTCGATCTGGATCAACCGCTCCCAGGTCATCCCCTCGTTAGCGAGGCGCTTGTTCAGCCGCACGAGAATCGGCGCCAGGTTGGTATGCTGATAGCGCAGGCGCTGCACCAGTTGCACCACGTAGCCGCGCGGCAGCGGCCGATCGGCAATCGTGCGCAAGGTATCGTCGAGGTTGAGCGGTTCCAGCGTTGCGCGCGCCTGCAGATCGTCCGCGAGGATGTCGGCTTCGCGCCGTCCGATCTGCGCGTTGACGATACGCACGCCGAGACGCCGCAGGTTCTCGACCAGCACGCAGCGGAGGATGGTGGGAATCGCCCACAGCTCGCGGATGGTGAGGGGGCGCACGCGCTGATAGGCCTCGGTGAATCGGCGCAGCAGCTCCGCATCGAAGCGGCTGTCGGTGTGCGCGACGAAGCTCCATACCATGCCATAGACTTGCGGACGGCCGCGAAGCGGTCCATCGGTCAGCACCGGGAGCGAGCGCGAAAACCGCGGCGTGCACTCGCGCGCTATGTTCGCCAGCTGCTCGTCGATGACATGGAAGTTATCGACCAGCCACTCTGCCGCAGGCGTGATTGCCCGCTTGTCGCGCGTTGCGCTGGCAATCGCGTTATAGCATTCGAGTACGACCTCGCCGTTGGCGCGCGCGCGGCCGGCGAGGTCGTAGTAGGCCCAGCCGGCTTCGGTAACGGTTTGCGCAGCCGCCAGACTCTCCGCGTGCTGCTCGAGGCGGTCGGCACTGAACAACTCACTGCGAATCGGCTCATCGGATTCGGTGGCCCGACGCGGCCAGGTGACCGCAGATATGGCACTCAGAAAGGCGCGTCTAACGTCGGAGACGACCATCTAACACTCCCCGCTCGCGCGATTTAAATGAAGTTGCGCCGGCCCGGGGCGCATCGTTTCTGTGGGCGCGGCAATGCGCCGCCGATGAGCAGACATCGTTCACCGGCGTGGTGTTATTTTGCTTGTTGTTTGAGCACACTGCGCTATGCGGTGTCAGTCCCTGCCGGCGCTGTCAGAATCGGACGGGGTCGTGCACCCGCCGGCTCCCGCGCCGGAAATACTGCTTCCCGGCAATACTGCTTCACAGATGCGGAGTCGGTCTTGCTCCGCCCATTTCAACGCATGCCGCTACCGGTGCCTGCACTTCAGCGGAGCATCTTCGGCACGTTAATTGTGCGTTCTCGCGCCGCCGACCAGTTGGCCGCCGCAAATTTACGCGATTCGAATGATTCGCGCTCGATAGCGCCTTGGCCCATGCGAGCAAGGCGCAAATGTAACCGAACTCAAGAGTCTTGCGAAAGCGTCGCGTGACGCGGTTAGGCACGCTCGAAATTACACACGATCGAAGAAGTACAACATCGCGGCTAGCGCGGTGGGAAAACTGAGCAACCAAAATAGAACCAAACCTCGGGAGCCACTTTCCAGAATAGTTCGATCGACTGAATTCATGGCTAGCTTGCTAATCATATTTACTCTCAGATGAATCATCGGTTTCGAAAAGTGCGGCGCGTGCCGCACGCAACGCCATCGCGTAAAAGTCGCTGTCACTCGACAGCGACGATCAATACCATGGCAGCTTCCGTGCCTGACGCCGCAAGGCATCGTCGCGCGCGATTTTTCATAGGTGCGGCGGTTAGTCGAAGGCCGTTTCATCAGAGCGAAAAACCGCGCTCGGCGTTGCAGTTTTACAACGGGCTGGTAAGACTTACTCTGCGGCTCTACGCATGGTAGTTACACACAGCGAGCGGCACGCCGGAAGCAGGATGGGCGATCTTGGTGTCGATTGGCAGGAACGCCGCGGAGCTCTACTTGCCTTAGGGTCCGCGGGCAACGAAGAAATCCGTTGCAACGGGGCAAATCGCGGTGTGACTGTCATTATCGCACACTGCTGCGCTGCGAGCATGCAGAGCGCCTCGCGGGACATCAGCGGCTACTGCGACGGACGGACGCGCACGCTGCACGCGCGGTCGGCGTTCGCTACGTCCGGTGCCAACGCGCCCACCTGAACGTGCGTCGCGATCAACGCTTCGATTTTTTCTTCAGCGCATCCGGCTTGCGCGCGGCTTGCTCTCCGCTGCGTTCGCTTTC
>JBBRGM010000391.1:0-4730 GCA_038240725.1 Burkholderiales bacterium
TGCATCGACTACGCCGTGAGCTATGCGACCGAGCGTCAACAGTTCGGCCGCGCGATCGGCAAGTTTCAAGCGATTCAGCACATGCTGGCCGACGCTGCTGGACAGTACGCAGCGGCCGCTGCGGCCGCCGATCTCGCGGCAGCCGCGTTTGCGACGCCTGAGTTTCCATTTGCTGCCGCGATCGCGAAATCGCGCGTGGGCGAAGCCGCGGGCAACGTCGCCGCGATCTGCCACCAGGTGCATGGCGCGATGGGATTCACGCATGAGCATCCATTGCACTTCGCAACACGGCGGCTATGGTCGTGGCGCGACGAATTCGGATCGGAAACCTATTGGCAGACGCGCATCGGTCAATTGATTTGCGCGCGCGGCGCCGACGCGCTCTGGGCGACGCTGGTCGGCGAATGAATCGCGATACAACGAGCGCCGAGGTAAGATCCCTGGCTTCAGCGCCGAGGTAAGATCCCTGGCTTCGAACATTCTCGCACCGCTCTAACGCCCACTCCCGCATCATGGACACCACGCTCGCAGATGGGCCGCTCGGCGGCATTCGCATACTCGATCTGACCAGCGTCATCATGGGCCCGTTCGCGACTCACATCCTCGCCGACTTCGGCGCGGATGTGATCAAGGTGGAAAGCCCGGAGGGCGATTCGCTGCGCAACTACGAGCCGCAGCGCAACCCCGGCATGGCCGGCAACATTCTCAATCTTCACCGCAACAAGCGCAGCATCGTGCTGGATTTGAAGCGCGAGGACTGTCGCGCCGCGCTGAATCGGCTGATCGCCACGGCGGACGTGTTCGTACACAGCGTGCGGCCGCAGGCGATCGCGCGTCTGGGCTACGACTACGAGCAAGTGCGCGCGATGAAACAAGACATCGTCTACTGCGGTGCCTACGGGTTCGGCGCAAAAGGCCCGTACAGCGATAAACCCGCTTACGATGATTTGATTCAAGCGGGCTCCGGCATTGCGGCGTTGTACGGCGCCGTGCATGGCGAGCCGGCGTACGTGCCGACCGTAATTTGCGACAAGCTGGCGGGGCAGGCGATGGCTTACGCAATTCTCGCGGCGCTTTTGCAGCGCGCTCGCGGCGGCGGTGGCCAGGCGATCGAAGTACCGATGCTGGAGACGACAATCGAGTTCAATCTTGCTGAGCACATGTTCGGTTCGGCGTTCGAGCCGCCGCTCAGTAAGCCGGGCTTTCTGCGCGTGCTCAATCCGTCGCGCAAGCCGTATCGAACGAAAGATGGTTACGCCTGCATCCTGCCGTATTCCGATCGCAACTGGCAGGATTTCTACGATTTCACCGGCCGCGTCGAATTCAAAACCGATGTGCGCTTTCAGCGGCTGTCCGCGCGTGTGCAAAACATCGGGGTGCTGTATCGGATGATCGAAGAAGAAGCGCCGAAGCACAGCACCGCGGAGTGGGTAGCATTCTGCGATCGCGTAAGTATTCCGTGCATGCCGGTCATGTCGCTCGATGAGTTGCCGGACGATCCGCACGTGCGGGCAGTCGAGCTGTTCGGCGTGGCGGAGCATCCGAGCGAAGGGCGCTATCGCACTGTTCGCAGCCCGGTTACGCTGAGCGCTGCGCCGTTTCGCATCCGCCGCCACGCACCGACGCTCGGCCAGCACGGCGCAGAAATTCTCGGTGAAGTCGGTTTCTCAGCGGACGAGATCGCTGCACTGACATCACGCCCGGCCGCGAAGTCGAAAAGTTGAAGGAGCACAGCATCGCATGACCGAAGATCTGAAATTCTCTATCGCCGATGGCATCGCCAGAATCGTGCTCGACCGCCCGGATCGGATGAACGCGTTTACGTTCGAGATGATCGATGCGTGGACCGCAGCGCTGCAACAGTGCCGCACCGACGAATCGGTGAAGGTCGTGCTGGTAACGGGTACCGGCAGCGCGTTCTGCAGCGGCGGCGATATCGTCGAGATGGGCGATCGTCTGGACCATACGCCGGAGCAGCGCAAGCACGAGCTGTTTCAACGCATCGAACGCATCCCGCTCGCACTGGAAGATTTGGACAAGCCGGTGATCGCGGTGGTCAACGGCGTAGCGACCGGCGCGGGAATGGACATGGCGTTGATGTGCGATATTCGTTACGCCGCGCAGAGCGCGCGGTTTGCCGAGACGTACGTGAAGGTGGGGTTGGTGCCGGGCGCGGGCGGTGCGCATTTCTTGCCGCGCCTGGTCGGCGTAGCGAAAGCGCTCGAGCTGTTTCTCACCGGCGAGTTCGTCGACGCCGATGAGGCGCTGCGCATCGGTCTCGTCAACAAAGTATTTCCGGACGCAACCTTGATGCAGGAGGCGGAAAAAATCGCGCGCCGCATGGTGCAGGCGCCGGCGCTCACGCTGCGGATGACCAAGCGCGCGATCTACCAGGGCATGCGCAACGATCTGCGCACCAACCTCGATCTCATCTCGTCGCACTATGCCGTCATCACCTCCACGCAAGACCACAAGAATCTGGTGAAGTCGTTCATCGCCAGCCGCGAGAAGAAGCGCGACGCCTGAGCTGCGCCGGCGCGCCTGCAGGTACTGTTCCGGCTCATCATAGCGCTGGTCGCGTTTGACCGTGCCGCCAAGCAACGCCAGTCTGTGCAAGTCACCAATGCGGTGACGAGGGACACGGGCGTGTTCACCGCAGTTCGCATTGTATGCCGGGCGATATCCAGCGGTCCGGCACCGAAATTCAAGGTGCTACGCGGATAGCGCAGTTCGTGTCGAAGGCGCCGGATGCCCTATCCAAAATTCGGTAACCGTATCCCTGCACCGATGGTCCGGATAGCGATTTTCTGTGCGAGTGCGAGCGCCGGCAACAGAAGCGCCCCAATTCCTGCCACATGCTTCACCGTTCATTTCAGTTCGTATCAGGGGATCGCCGATCTGCGCGCAACATTTCATCTTAACCAGAAAGAGGCGCGCGATCGGTGTATTCGAGGCCGGGAACGGGCTCGGATACTTATGGTTCGTGCCCAATGGCGGGGCGCTAACCCGACGTAGTTGAGTCACGACAAACAGGGGGCCGAGCGCTGGGAAACGGAACCGCGGCAGATGTCATTCAGTAGTAGATGCGTTTGTTTCAATACTTTGGCGCCGGAGATGAAGCTCCTGCGGCCATAGCTGACAAAGACGTCAGACGCCATGCAGTGCTACTTGGTAGCGAATCGCATCGTTGTGCTTTGTAGACCCGACCCGGCAGCAGCGGTTGGTGTGAAAACGAGACGCCTCACACGATTATTAAAGTCAATCCCGTCTTCTTCGCGAGCAGGGTAACGGTCGAAAAAATTGCCGTCAAACATCGGCAGATTTCATATCGCCCGACGGCGGCGATGCACGTGGAAATTGCGCTTCTAATCAACCTAAATCCGTTCGCACGAATGTACTGATGCGTCGCAATTATGCGACCACGCAGGCTGCCGTGACAGCAGCTCTATATCTTCTGGCTTTGACAAAGGCTCAGTCTTCCGTAGCATGCACCGTTCGATAAGAGAGCAGATCGACCGGTGGGTTCGTAAGTATGACGCTATCGCGCGACGAACGGAGGACTTGCTTTTAGCTTGCTGAAGCACCGTAGAGCTGGGTGTGCAGCGAAAACAATTGCCGTCAATAATGCACTCGAATGGAGCCACATCATGCGCCAGCATTGCGCCCCGCTGTCCAAAAGGCGCTGCCTCTGGCAGATCTTGTTTTGTTTGCAAGCCGCGTTAGTTGCGTTCTGGTTGCCTGTTGCGGAATCTGCACCGCGCAAACACGAGAGGCAGCCTGCGCTTGACTACCACCAGCCGGTCGTTGAACCTGCCGAGAATAAGCACCACAAGAAAAGCAAAGGTGTCGTGGCCACAGAGATCGCGTCCTTTGCTGCCGCAGGTCCGTGCAATCCCATCGTGTGCGAAAACGCGCTGCCCGGGAATCCCCCTAGCGAGTGGCAGCTTGTAGAGCCGGGCGATGCGGCGGTTCAAGGATTTGTCACCGATCAGAGCGTCAACGTCGGCGATTCGATACGCTTCAAAGTCAGAGCGACCACGCCTTACCACATCGATATCTATCGCATAGGTTGGTATCAAGGCAACGGTGCCCGCAAAGTCATCGCATTGGGCAACATCGCTGTCCAAACGCAGCCCGCGTGTCGCGTCGACACAACCAATAAAACCGGACTCATCGATTGCGGCAACTGGCTCGAATCCGCATCGTGGGCAGTGCCGCTTACGGCAACCTCCGGCGTGTATTTCGCTCGCTTGGTCCGCAACGACACTAACAAAGGCGCCGGCTACATGTTCTTCAATGTACGCGACGACGCCAGTCACGCCGACATCGTCTACCAGACCTCCGACACCCAGCGCGCCGCATACAACAACTTCGGCGGCAACAATCTCTACTCATGCACGGTGAGCTGTCCGCCGGGCAATCCGCAGCTCTACAAGGGCGCCTACAAAGTCAGCTTCAATCGGCCCAACATCGCGGTGAACCTGGGCATGCAGTACTCGTTCTTCGGTGCCGAGTTCGAGATGGTGGAATTTCTCGAAGCCAATGGCTACGACATCAGTTACATCTCCGCTGTAGATACGGATCGAAGCGGCGCGCTGCTCAAGAATCACAAGATTTTCATCTCATCGGGCCACGACGAATACTGGTCGGGCGGGCAGCGTGCGAACGTAGAGGCAGCGCGCGACGCCGGTGTAAATCTCGCGTTCTTCAGCGGTAACGAAGTGTTCTGG
>JBBRGM010000392.1:0-4726 GCA_038240725.1 Burkholderiales bacterium
AAGCTTCTTCCAGGGTGAGAGGTTCCGTGGCGTAGCCGCTGAACGGCGCGCCGACACATAGCAAGACGAAGACAGCGACCGCGCGAGCGCGCGGGGGTCGATTCCAAATACGAGACGACATGCTTTTTTTCCACTCTGATAGTGCATAGCGATAGCCACCGATCGCTTGAAAGCGTGGTCGGTGCGGCCGGTAGTGCCCGGTCTAACCCGGTCTAGCTCAGAGTGGCAATACGGGGCGGACGAAATTGCGAGTCAGCGATAGAGGCGGATGCAATTGCATCCTTGAACGGATGCTGAATACGCGAAGTGTGGGGAAAGTAGATACGCGGGGACCCGGTGATATAGCCTAGGAAATGACCGGCAGCGTGACACAGGTGATTGCAGACCGTGCCCGAACAGGTGCCGCTGGAATCGACGCTCTTCGTTCCATCGCACACGGATGCATGTTCCGCGTTCGAAGGCGCTTCCAGGAATGCCTCGGCGTTAAACGTCAGCAAGGCCACGTTGAGCGTGAACACGATCAACATCACCCGCAGACAGAATTTTCCCAGCTGTTGCATGCGGCGTAGTGTAGCGGCGCGCGTTTCATCAATCAACATACCGAGCCGCTCAATGCCCTCGGTCGTAATCGTGCGGCTCGCGCATTTGAAATGACAGCGCTTCGCCGTGTCCGGACGTCCAAGAGGCCGCGAATTTCTGGCACGTGTTCGGCAGTGTGACGAATTTCGACGATGACGTCCGGTCGAACCCCGTCCAGCATCCGCGTCAATGCAGCCTTGGCGTACTGCCACACGATCCCGAAGATTGCGACGTGATCAATAACCGATAATGGTATCGGCGAGCGGGAAGCCGACCACACGCCGATAGCCTCGGCTACAGCAGCCAAGCTGGGTGAGTTCATCGGTACGGGCGTGATAGCCATCTGCGATCAGGGCCGCGCTGTTAATCTTCCGGTCGATGCGAATGCGGAAAGCCGCCACCGCCTCGTTTTCTTGCCACACTGCATCGCTACGAGGTACACGGCTATGAACGATCTTCCCAACCACCGCGATAGTTCCACCGATGCATTACACACCGACCCGGTATGCGGCATGAAGGTGGCCGCCAATCCCGACAAGTCGGTTACCCATGGAGGCCAGACGTATTATTTCTGCAGCGCGAAGTGCGTCGGCAAATTCAGCGCCGACCCTGATCAGTATTTGCATAAGCACGCCGTTGCCGCGCCGGCTCCGACGGGGGCGTCAGATAAGGAGGTGATCTACACCTGCCCGATGCATCCGCAAGTGCGGCAGGTCGGCCCCGGCAATTGTCCGATATGCGGCATGGCGCTGGAACCGCTGGTGGCCACCGCGGAAGAGGATACCTCGGAGCTCGAGGACATGACGCGGCGTTTCTGGGTAAGCGTCGTACTGACGCTGCCATTGCTCGTCGTCACCATGAGCGAATTCGTCCCGGGTCTCAACCTGCATCACATGCTGAGCGCGCAGATGTTCAACTGGCTGCAGGCAGCGCTGGCAACGCCGGTCGTGCTGTGGGGCGGCTGGCCCTTCTTCGTTCGCGCCTGGGCGTCATTTCGAACTTGGAACCTCAACATGTTCAGCCTCATCGGACTGGGCACGGCGGCAGCGTATCTGTTCAGCGTCGTCGCGTTGCTGTTTCCGGATCTGTTGCCCGAAGCATTCAAAATGAATGGCATGGTCCCGCTCTACTTCGAGCCTGCCGCCGTCATTGTTGCGCTGGTACTGATGGGACAGGTGCTCGAGCTGCGTGCTCGTTCGCGAACTAACAGCGCCATCAAGTCACTGCTCGCGCTGGCGCCGAATTCGGCGCTGCGAGTGAAACCGGACGGCAGCGAGGAAGAGGTGCATCTCGATCAGGTTCATGTTGGCGACCTGCTGCGGGTCAAGCCGGGCGAAAAGGTGCCGGTAGATGGCGAGATCATCGAAGGCCGATCGAACGTCGATGAATCGATGATCACCGGCGAGTCGATTCCGGTTGAGAAATCTTCCGGCAGCATGGTGACCGCGGGGACGGTCAACCAGACCGGTTCTTTCGTGCTGCGGGCTGAGAAGGTGGGCGCGCAAACGCTGCTCGCCCAGATCGTGGAAATGGTGAATGAAGCGGGGCGTTCGCGCGCTCCGATTCAGAAGCTTGCAGATCGCGTGTCCGGATGGTTCGTGCCGGCGGTGATCGCGGTGGCCGTCATTGCGTTTGCGGTGTGGGCAATGGTCGGACCAACACCGGCGCTCGCGAATGCGCTGGTGGTGGCAGTGTCAGTCCTCATCATCGCCTGCCCATGCGCGCTCGGGCTTGCAACGCCGATATCGATCATGGTGGGAATCGGACGCGGGGCAAAGGAGGGCGTACTCATCAAGAACGCCGAAGCATTGGAGCGAATGGAGAAGGTCGATACGCTGGTGGTCGACAAGACCGGTACGCTCACCGAGGGCAAGCCGAGACTGCAAAGCGTGATAGCGGCGTCCGGTTTCAGTGAAGCCGATGTGCTGTCTCATGCCGCAGCACTCGAGAAGATGAGCGAGCATCCGCTGGCCGAAGCGATTGTGAGTTACGCGCAGGAAAAGCAGGCGCTGTTGCCGGCGGTCGATGAATTCGAGTCTGTTACCGGCAAGGGTGTGCGTGGCCATATCGCCGGCAGGCCGGTTTCGCTGGGCAACCTGCGTTTGATGGAGGAATCGGGCATTGATACAGCAGCTATGGCCGGTGAAGCGCAGCGCTTACGCGAGCTGGGGCAGACCGTCATGTTTCTGAGCGTGGACACCCAGCTCGTTGGCTTGATCAGCGTGGCGGATCCGATCAAAGCGACCACGCCGGAAGCCATCGCACAATTGCGTGCATCAGGGCTGCGAATCGTCCTGCTCACCGGCGATAACGCTACAACTGCCGCGGCGGTAGGAAAACAGCTTGGTCTGGATGACATCAAAGGCGAAGTCTTGCCGCAGGACAAGTACAGGCACGTGCAGGAACTGCAGAAGCAGGGCCGCATCGTCGCGATGGCGGGGGACGGCGTCAACGACGCCCCGGCGCTCGCTGCTGCAGACGTCGGCATCGCGATGGGAACCGGCACCGACGTGGCGATGCACAGCGCGCAAGTCGTGCTGCTCAAGGGCGATCTGCGCGGAATTGCCAAGGCGCGCGTGCTCAGTCAGAAGACGATGCGAAACATTCGCCAAAATCTGTTTTTCGCCTTCGTGTACAACTTTCTCGGCGTGCCGGTGGCGGCCGGCGTTCTTTACCCGTTCTTCGGCGTGCTGCTCAGCCCGATGATCGCGAGTGCCGCCATGAGCCTGAGCTCGGTATCGGTGATCGGCAATGCGCTGCGGCTGCGGCGAGCAACACTTTGAGCAGACGAGCGCGTGAGCAAGGTCAAGAGGAAACCAACCAGCTACTTCCGTTTCTACAATAGCCCCCGCCTCGATCCTCGCTGAGTGGCGTAGAACCGGCCATGGCATGCCTGGGCAAGCGGGAGATAAGAAGCGCAGCATGATGGTGGTTACATTACTCACTGCGCGACACGGGTGATTTGCAACCGCATAAACCTCACTTACGAATCGGGAAACACTGTCCTTCTCGCTACGTTCACATGACGCCAGACGCTGGAGGGCCACTGATATGACGGCGGTCACACCGCAGCCTGCGCCGCAGGATTGCGGCAATAGTTGCCAACCGGCTGCCTCAATTGAGGCGCTGAACCGCACGTGCTACTGCCTGAGCCTGGACGAGGGCACGCTGCGCCGTCACCTCGAGGCCGACCTCGGCAAACGCGACTTGTCCCGTGCCATGGTCGATACGCATCCGCACCTGTTCTCGTCGGTGCCGATGTTCGTCTCGCGCAATCACCTCGAACGAATGGCGAAGGTGATCGATGCGGTGGAACGCGTCGTGGCAACGCCGACCTACCGTCATGCCGTCCTGGCGTGGGCGCCCGAGATCGCACATTTCGATCCCGGTTCACGCGGCGGCTTGCTGGGCTACGACTTTCACTTGACGCTTACAGGGCCGCAACTGATAGAGATCAATACGAATCCAGGCGGCGCACTCGTCAACGCGGTTCTGGCGCGCGCGCAGCGGTCCTGTTGCGCGGATGCGTCGGGGCTTGCGATGGCGCCGATGGAGGCAGATGCCATCGAGGCGGCGCTGATCGATGTGTTCAGGACCGAGTGGCGTCTGCAGCGCAAGGACGCTCCACTGATGTCGGTGGCCATTGTCGACGATGCGCCCGAGCAGCAGTATCTTTACCCCGAGTTACTCTTGTACCAGCAACTCTTCAGGCATCACGGTATCGAGGCGGCGATCTGCGACCCTCGCGAGCTCGCGCGCAAAGACGCGCGCTTGTGGCATGCAAGCCAGCCCATCGACTTCGTCTACAACCGACTGACGGATTTCACGCTGGAGCAGCCTGCACAGTCGGCGCTCAAGCTCGCATATCTCGCCGGCGAAGTTGTGGTGAGCCCACATCCGCGTGCGCATACGCTATATGCGGACAAGCGCAATTTAACTCTGCTCTGCGACGAGGCGTTCCTGCGTGAGACGGGTGTCTCGGAGGAGGCGATGGCCACGTTGCTTACAGCGATCCCGCGCACCGAGATCGTGACGGCCGAGAACAGGGATACATTGTGGGAGAAGCGGCGCCATCTCTTCTTCAAACCTGCCCGCGGCTACGGAAGCAAGGCGGCTTATCGGGGCGACAAACTCACCAAGCGTGTCT
>JBBRGM010000393.1:0-4724 GCA_038240725.1 Burkholderiales bacterium
GCGCACGGCAATTAGCACACAAGCTACAGGAATCATCCCGGTGACCGCGAACATACCGGTGTCCGCGAACGTCCCGGTGTCCGCGAATGTTTACGCATCCGAGGATGCGAGTATCCCAAATAAAAACTGAGGAGACCATCACGTGCTTCACCAAACTCGCAGTTGCAAAGCGTTCGCGCTGACCAGCGCATTCCTGTTGTTTGCCGCAGCGCCCGCAGTCGCGCAAGACATCAAGATCGGCTACAACGGCGACCAATCGGCAAGCGGTGCCGCCGAATTGGGCGTCGCCGGACGTTGGGGGTTCGAGGCCGCAATCGAAGATCTCAACAAGGCCGGCGGTATTCTCGGACGCAAAGTCGTTGGGCTCATCCGCGACGACACCGGCCAGCCGCCGAAATCGATTCAGAATATGACCGAGCTGATCGACAACGAAAAAGTCGTCGCTGTCATCGGCCCGACAAATTCCGGCAATGCGCTGGCGTGGCTGCACATCCCGCAGCAGAAGAAAATTCCCGTGGTCGTGCCGGTCGCCACCGGTACCGAGATCACGACGCGCTATGCCAAGGAGCCGCAGAACTATCTGTTCCGCATCTCGATGGTCGACCGCGAGCAAGTCGGACTCGTGGTCGCCTACGCGGTCAAGGCATCGAAGGGCAAGAAAATCGCGATCATCGGCGATTCGACCGGTTACGGACAAGGCGGTATCAAAGACGCCACCGAGATCCTCGCGCTGCATAACGTGCAGCCGGTCGCGACGGAAAAGTTCGGCGCGAAGGACACCGACATGACCTCGCAGCTTGCGAAGATACGCGACGCCGGCGCCGATACCGTGATCATCTGGGCCGTCGCAGACGGCACCGCGCAGGTCTTGCGCAGCATGGAGAAGACGAACTACCTGCCGCTGACGCTGGGCACCTGGGGCAATCTTTCCTCGCTGCTGCCGAAAATCGCGGGACCGAAGATGGCCGAGCACATCATCTTCGCCGCATCGACCACCGAAGACAGCAACGCACGGACCAAAGCGCTCGCAGCGCGCGTGCGCCAGAACTTCCCGACCTTGACGACCTTTGCATGTTCCGCGCAGGCGTACGACTCGGTGATGCTGCTCGCCGCCGCAATCAAGCAGGCCGGTACGACGGACGGCGAAAAGGTACAAGCAGCGCTGGAGAACATCAGCGGCGTACAGGGCATGATCAAGCTGTACAACAAGCCGTTCAGTAAAACCTCGCACGAAGGACTCGGCGTCGGCGACTTCTACCTCGCCCGTTGGAAGGGCGCGCAGGTACTGCGTTACGAAGATGCCGTGACTAAAGCATTGACCCCAGCCGATCTGAAGAGATGATGTAGCCGTTGCGCCGACGACTGCGTCCGCACGGACGATCGTCGACGCGACGCTGCCGAGTATCCATATGGTTTCGCTGCTGCAGGCGTTGTTGAGCGGGCTGGCTCTGGGCGGGATTTACGGCCTGATCGCACTCGGCTTCAATATCACGCATAACACGACGAAGACGCTGAACTTCGGTCAGGGCGAGTTTCTCGTTGTCGGCGCATTCGTCGCAGTATCGGCAGTGCTGCTGTTCGCCGGCAAAGGCATCACCGGCACGCTGCAACCTGAAGACGTGACGATCGCCCGCTATTTCGGCAGCATGATCGTCACGATCATCGTGCTCGGTATGCTGGGCGTTGCGCTGTACTTCACCGCCGTACGTCCGTTCTTCGGCCACGCGGGACTCGCCTGGGTGATGAGCACGATCGGCTTCGGCATCATCATCCAGAACACCGCGCTGGCCATCTGGGGCCCTGCGCCGCTGGCGATGCCGTCCCCGGTAGGCAACGACGTCATCCGGATTGCCGGCGCCGGCGTGCTGCCGCAGGAAATATCGGTTCTGCTGGCGAGCATCGTCGTCATGATCGCGCTCGATCTGACTCTTCGCAAAACCAAAATCGGCAAAGCTGTGCGCGCAGTCGCGCACAGCAGCAGCGCTGCCGCTCTAATGGGCATCAACGTTCCTGCGATTGTGATCCTCGCTTTCGTCGTCAGCTCCAGCCTCGCGGGCCTGGGCGGCTTGCTAATCGCGCCGATCACCACCGCGTCGGTATTCATGGGCCTTACCTTGGCGTTGAAGGCGTTCTCCGCCGCGATTGTCGGCGGCCTCAACAATCCGCGCGGCTGCATGCTCGGCGGATTTCTGCTCGGCATCATCGAAGCGCTGGTCGGTCTCTGGCATGCAGAGCTGCGCGAGATCAGCATTTTTGTTTTGATCATTCTAGTGCTGGTGCTGAAGCCTGAAGGCCTGCTCGGCCAGCGCTACGTCGAAAAGGTGTGATGAGCAAGCACATCCATACGATCGGATTCATCGCCGTCTTCGCGCTTCTTTTCGCGACGCCGCTCGTGGTTGCCAATGACTTTTACCTCAAGCTGCTGTTCATGATCGGCGTTTACTATCTCGCGGCGGCCGGGCTGAATGTGCTGGTTGGCTACACCGGGCAGAAGTCACTCGGCCACGCGGGCTTGTTCGCGGTCGGCGCTTATACCGTCGCGCTGCTCACCGTAAAGGCCGGCTGGAATCCGTGGCTCGCGTTCGTGGCCAGCGGCGTGGTTGCCGGATTCTTCGGCATCGTGATTGCGCTGCCGGCACTGCGCGTGAGAGGCCCGGCGCTCGCGATGGTGACTATCGGCTTCGGCATCGTCATGGAGAAGATCGTCACCGAATGGCAAGACGTGTTTGCCGGCCAGCAAGGCATCTACGGCGTGGTGCCGCCCAGCTTCGCAGGCTCGCCATTCGGTTCGAAGCAATGGGTTTGGTTCGTCGCGGTGCTCGCGCTCGGCGGGCACCTGATGATGCGCGCGCTGCTGAAGGGAAAATTCGGCCGCGCCTTCATGGCCGTCAACACGGAAGAAATCGCGGCGGAAAGCGTCGGCGTCAGCGTCTATCGCTTCAAGGTGCTTGCGTTCGTCATCAGTGCGATCACCTGCGGTCTGGCCGGTGCGCTGGTGACGCAGCAAAACCAGTACATCAATTCGGACTTCATCACGTTCGGGCTGTCGATCTTTTTTCTTTTGATCGTGCTCTTGGGCGGCAGCTCGATTTATGGCCCGCTGCTAGGTGCCATCGTGCTGACCTTGCTCGATGCTTTTCTTGCGCGCTGGCCGCATCTTCAGCATTTCATGTACGGCGCGTTGCTGTTGTTTGCGCTATACGCGATGCCGAATGGACTTGCGGGCGCGATGCGGAGCATCAGTCGACGTTTGTTCCCGAATCTGTTCACGCGCGAGCCGCTGCCGACCAGCACAGACGAATGGACACTGGACGACGCCGCTGATTTACATGGTGAGCAGGTTCTGCTGGAAGCTACCGGTTTGCATAAGGCGTTCGGCGGCGTGGTCCCCGCTAACAACATCGACATCAAGCTCAAGACCGGCCACGTGCATTCGTTGATCGGCCCGAACGGCGCGGGCAAAACGACTCTGATCAATATTCTTTCCGGAATAATCGCACCGGATAGCGGTCAAATCCTGTTCAATGGCGCCGACATCACGAAACTCCCTGCTAACCGGATCTGCCGCCTGGGAATCGCGCGTACGTTTCAAAACTTGAAGCTGTTCGCCGATATGTCGGTACTCGACAATGTAATGGTGGGTCTGCATCCGCATCTTCGCGCCGGGTTCTGGAGCTGCCTGCTTGGCTTACGGGCATCGGCACGCGAAGAACGGCTCGCGCGGGACGAGGCCTTGCGCATATTGGCTTTTCTCGGCTTACGCGACAAAGCCAACGATCAGGCCGGCAGTCTGCCATATGGGTTGCAGAGACGGCTCGAGCTCGCCCGCGCACTCGCTACGCGTCCGAAGCTGCTGCTGCTCGATGAGCCTGCGGCGGGTTTGAATCCGCACGAGACGCACGCGCTCATCGGCATCATTCAAAAGATTCGCGACAAAGGCGTCACGGTGCTGCTGATCGAGCATCACATGGATCTCGTAATGGCAATCTCAGATCACGTCATTGTCCTGGACTACGGCGAGAAGATCGCTGAAGGCAAACCGAGCGACGTGCAATCCGATCCGCGCGTGATCGCCGCTTATCTGGGTGACGATGATATAGAGGACACCGGATCCGAACATTGCGCACCGACGCTGTCGGCGCATACTGCAATCCGCCGAGCATGAGCAACCTGTTGCGCATCGACTCGCTCAGCGTGCACTACGGCCCGATTCAGGCGCTACGAGGGATCTCGCTCCACGTCGATCAGGGCGAAGTGGTCACCATAATCGGCGCTAACGGCGGGGCAGAAGCACATTGTTGAAGGCCGTGTCGGGCCTCGAACCGGTTGCGGCCGGAAACATCGCTTTCGAGAGCGTCGACATCACCGTTCTTGCCGCACACAAGCGCGTACCGCTCGGCATCGCGCAATCGCCTGAGGGCCGCCAAGTATTTTCGGACCAGACCGTGCGCGACAATCTAGCGCTGGGCGCGTATCACCGCAGGATATCCGCGGCACAGATGAACGCGGACATGGACGATCAATTTCAAACGTTTCCACGCCTGCGAGAACGCCAGATGCAGCGCGCGGGAACGCTTTCAGGCGGCGAGCAGCAGATGCTGGCGATTGCACGCGCAGTGGTGTCCCAGTCGAAGCTTCTGTTACTCGACGAGCCCTCCCTCGGCTTGGCGCCGATGATGGTCAAAGAGATCTTCAACGTCATCCGGAGCGTCAAAGCCCGCGGC
>JBBRGM010000394.1:0-4715 GCA_038240725.1 Burkholderiales bacterium
GGCGCAGGATTAAGCGCGCTATTGTCGCACCCCACGCGCACCGCTGCCACGCTGCGCTGCCGAGCCTGCGTAACCGTGCGGTCGCAGTAATACTCTGCGACCCCTCAATGCTCTGCGGTGACTGGCCCTGGCAGAACTTTGAAGACAACGGACAGGACTGCGGTGAATGTATAGCCCAAGCGGCATTCCGCGGGTGCCGGCGTGGCAATCGGAAACAATCGCCGCGCCCCTTGCATCGCCGCGTCGTCGATCGACGCATCGCCGGAGGTTTGCACCAGCGTTTGGGTGCCGAGCGCACCCAGGTGATCGACCATCAACTGCAGCTGCACAGCGCCGCCGATGCCGTGCTCGAATGCTTCCTTCGGATAATCGTTTGCGCTCATTCCGGTCCGCAACGAATGCGACAGCACCGCAATACAGGCACGCAGCCGATCGTCGTCGGGCGCGGCCTGAGCGATGTCGACGCGTAAGCCGAACAGCACAGCACAGATGAAGAAGCTCAATAAACAACGTTTTATTTTTGCCATCGTGGTCTCCGTGTATCGGCGCCGCGTATTCCCGCGCCGTCCAGCTGAACCGATCGTACCTGCAAGCGCGCGTCGCGCTCAGGCGACGTCCGAATTTCGGGCGCTCATCGATTCGACCATCCTCGACGCAAAGAGGTCGAGCTAGTTTCGCGTTTTGTCACAGCCCTTCGATCGAGCGCCATCGCCCGTTTGTTCGGCGGGGCGCCGCATCGGGATTTCGCGTACGTGAGAAGATACGCGTCCTTTCGCTCACCTTACCCGGTTGCTGATGCCCGCCCTTGCTCCGACGGCCCGCCCCGTCGTCCTCAATTTGAGAGCCTCGAAAATCCGCGAAGTTGCCAATGCGGGCATGGGCCGCAGCGATATCGCGGCATTCTGGTTCGGCGAGCCGGACGAAGTTGCGCCGGACTTCATTCGCCAAGCCGCAATCGACGCGCTACTGCAGGGCGACACGTTCTACACGCAGAATATCGGCATCCCGCCGCTGCGCGACGCGCTGGCGCGCTACATCGGCCGGCTGCATCGCCCGACAAATAGCGATGAGATCGCGGTAACCAACTCAGGCATGTCGGCGCTGATGTTGTGCACGCAGGCGCTGGTCAGCGCCGGAGATCGCGTCGTAACGGTCACCCCCTTGTGGCCGAATCTCGTGGAAATCCCGAAAATTCTCAGCGCGGAGGTCATCACCGTGCCGCTGCACTTCATCTGCGATGGCTGGAAACTCGATCTCGATCAGTTGATCGGCGAATTGTCCGTTGCAACCAAAGTCGTGTTCATCAATTCGCCGAACAATCCGACCGGTTGGACGATCGATCGCGAAAGCCAGCAGGCTATTCTTGCGCATTGCCGCCGGCATGGCATCTGGATCGTGGCTGACGATGCGTACGAACGTTTGTTCTATGACGGCGTGCCCGGCGTTGCATGTGCGCCATCTTTTCTCGACGTCGCCGAGCGCGACGATCGCGTAGTGAGCGTCAATACCTTTTCCAAAGCCTGGCTGATGACCGGCTTTCGACTGGGATGGATCGTCGGTCCCGCGCCTTTGATGTCGGAATTGCCGAAACTGATCGAGTACAACACGTCGTGCGCGCCGCCGTTTGTACAGCGCGCGGGACTCGTCGCCGTCGAGCAAGGCGAAGTCGTTATCGCGCGCACCGTTAGCCGATTTCGCGAAGCACGCAATTTTCTGATCGACACGCTCAATCGCATTCCCGGCATCCAGGCAGCGATGCCGGCCGGCGCCATGTACGCGTTCTTCCGCGTCGAAGAGATGCGCGACAGCCTGAGCTTCTGCAAACGACTGGTCGCGCAGGCCGGGTTGGGTCTCGCACCTGGAATCGCGTTCGGACCGGAAGGCGAAGGCTTCGTACGCTGGTGCTTTGCGGCTAGCGAGCCGCGCCTGCAAGACGGCGTTGCGCGCCTGCGCAGCGCACTTGTCTTATAGTGATTTCGATTTCGAATTTCAAACGACATATTGATGACCCCGTCGACACTTAGAAAAGCAACCTGGTGCGAGATCGCATCCTGGATCCTTACCGCGGTCGTGTTGGTGCTCGTTCTCGTTCTGCATCTGCTGCCTGCGCTGCTGGCCGGCTTGCTCGTGTACGAGCTGGTCCACATCCTGGCGCCGCGGCTCAAGATCTGGCGCATGACGCACGAATGGAGCAAGGTATTCGCAGTGACCGTATTGAGCATCATCGTCGTAGTCCTGCTGGCGTTGATCGGATTCGGCATCATGGCGGTCTTGCGCACGGACGCCAACAGCGTGTCTGCGTTGCTCAAGCAAATGGCGGAGATCGTCGACGGCTCGCGCCGCGCGCTGCCGCCGTGGGTGATGGAAAACATGCCCGCCAACGCCGAGGAATTGCGCACGGCCGTGGTGACGTGGTTGCGCGAGCACGCGCGCGATCTGCGCGGCGTCGGCGGCGACTTCGGCCGCGCGTTTGCCCATATCGTCATCGGGCTCATCATCGGCGCGTTCGTTTCTCTGCGGCAGGCACGACATACTGAAGAGCGCGGTCCGCTGGCCGAGGCTATGCTCGAGCGCGCAACCCGCGTGGGCGATGCATTCCGACGCATCGTGTTTGCGCAAGTCCGTATTTCCGGCCTGAACACGCTGCTCACCGCGATCTATCTGACCGTAATTCTGCCATTGTGCGGCGTCAACTTGCCGCTGACGAAAACGATGATCGCCATTTGCTTTGTCGCTGGATTGCTGCCCGTCGTGGGTAATCTGATTTCCAACAGCGTGATCGTAATCGTCAGCTTGAATCATTCCATCTATGCAGCGCTGGGCTCGCTGGCTTTCCTCATCGTGATCCACAAGCTCGAATACTTCGTCAACGCGCGCATCGTCGGCACGCAAATCCGTGCGCGCGCCTGGGAGCTGCTCGTGGCGATGTTGACCATGGAAGCCGCGTTCGGCATCGCCGGCGTGGTCGCCGCTCCAATCTATTACGCGTATCTGAAGAACGAGCTGCAAAGCCGCGGGCTGATTTGACCCGCAGCCGACCGATTCGCGTTGCTCGCGCAGAGAACACGCCAAGCGAACGACTCCGCGAAAGCAACCCGCGGCATGTAACCAGCAGCAGCGATAGAATCAGCGCTTCCGCCATGACCTCGAGTAGCAATCATGCCTTTCGATAGCGCCAACGCGAACCGCCCGCGCAACGTTCTTGGCGGAGCGCTTGGCGAGTGCAGCAGCGAACCGCTGACGGGCTTCTTTCGCGACGGCTGTTGCAATACCGGACCGGAAGACGTCGGACGCCACACCGTATGCGTGCAAGTCACCGCGGAGTTTCTTGCGTTTTCCGCCTCTCGCGGCAATGACCTGTCGACGCCGATGCCGCACTTCGGTTTCCCTGGGTTACGACCGGGTGATCGGTGGTGCCTGTGTGCCGCGCGATGGAAGGAGGCCCTGCATGCCGGTGCGGCGCCGAAAGTCATGCTGTCGTGTACGCACGAGTCCACACTCGACATCATCGCCCTGCAAGACTTAACGCAACACGCGCTCGATTCGCAGTAGTCCAACTGGTCTTTTTGCCAACTCGGAGATCGACATGCGTACATATGAAGTCGAGCTCGCCACACGCAGTATCGACGGGCTTTCTTTGCGCGAGCGGCCGAGCCGCGCGCCTCGAGACGGCGAAGTTCGTGTCCGATTGCGTGCAGCATCGCTCAACTTTCGCGATCTGCTGATCGCGAAGGGCCTTTATCCGGTCGGCGGCGATTTCACTCGTCTCGTGCCGGTGTCCGACGCAGCAGGTGAAGTGATCGACGTCGGCCCTGGCGTGACGCGATTCGCGCCGGGCGATCGTGTCGTGACCAGCTTTTTTCAAGGCTGGCTGGATGGGCCGCTTACCTATCCGGCGATGAACACTTCGCTCGGCGGCGCCATCGACGGCGTGCTTGCAGATGAATTCGTTTTGTCGGAGCAGGGTCTGGTGGCAATGCCCGACGCCGTGTCTTTCGACGATGCGGCGACGCTGCCTTGTGCGGGCGTGACCGCGTGGCACGCCTTGGTCGAAAGCGGTCAGGTGCGCGCTGGGCAGACGGTACTGCTGCTCGGCACCGGCGGCGTCTCTATCTTTGGATTGCAGATTGCGAAAGCGAAAGGCGCGCGCGTCATCATCACATCGAGCAGCGACGAGAAATTGGCGAGAGCGAAAGCAATGGGCGCGGACGGCTTGATCAACTACAAGACAACACCCGACTGGGAGCGGCAGGTGCTCGAGCTCACCGGAGGGGCAGGCGCCGATCACGTGCTCGAAACCGGCGGCGCGGGGACGTTGCCGAAATCGCTGCAATCGGTGGCGATTCACGGTCAAGTCAACATCATCGGCGTGTTTACCGGACTCGAGAACAAAATCGATTTCCTGCCGGTGCTGATCAAGACTGCCCGCATCCAGGGAATCTTCGTCGGCAGCCGAGCTATGTTGGAAACACTTATCACCGAATACGCGACACGCACGATCCGACCGGTGATCGATAAGGTGTTCGGGTTCGAGCAGGCGCTAGAGGCCTACCACTACATGGACGCCGCGCAGCACTTCGGCAAAGTGCTTATCCGCAACTGAGTTATTTGATCTCGAACTCGTAGAGCGTAACCGCTGCGTCGCCGGCGTTCTTGAGCGTCTGGGTTGATGGCGCTGCACGCCACTCGAACATCGCCGGCTCGAATCGGCGTTG
>JBBRGM010000395.1:0-4714 GCA_038240725.1 Burkholderiales bacterium
TCGATCTGCGGCTGATACACAAGATAGAACTCGTTGCGCTCCAACGCACGGCGCAGGCCGGACACCATGAACAAGCGCTCGAACGCACGCGTGTTCATCTCTTCACGGAAGAACTGGAAACCGTTCTTGCCCTGCTCCTTCACTTTGTACATCGCGGTGTCGGCATTCTTCACCAGTTCCGAGATCGTCTTGCCATCGTTCGGATACACACTGATGCCGATGCTGCCGGTCACGAATATTTCCTGCGCCGCGACGTGAAACGCCTCGGATATCGAATCCACCAGCCGCTGCGCAGTCCCGACCAGCGTATTGGCGTCGACCACTTCTTCCATGAACACGGTAAATTCATCGCCACCCAGACGGCACACGACATCTTCCTGGCGTACGCATTTCTTCAGCCGCTCCGCCACTTCGACCAGCAGCAGATCGCCGATGTCGTGCCCGAGGGTATCGTTGATGACCTTGAAGTTGTCCAGATCGATAAATACGACTGCGATCGACGTCTGATGGCGCCCGGCTTTTTCCAGACCCACTTTGAGTCGCGCGTAGAACAGATTGCGATTGGGCAGGCCGGTCAGCGCGTCGTAGTTGGCTAAATATTCGAGCTGGTCCTGCGACTGCTTGATCGCTGAGATATCGCGCAGCACGGTTACGTAGTTCAGCACCTCGCCGGCGTCGTTCTTCAGCATGCTCAACGTCATCAGATACGGCTTCACATCGCCGCTCGCCGTGCGATTCCAGACCTCGCCGTGCCAGCGTCCGTGCTTTTCCATCGCCTCGCGAATCCCGGAAAAAAAATCCGCGTCGTGGCGCCCGGAATCCAGAATCGTGGGCTTCTTGCCGAGCACGTATTCGCGTGTGTAACCGGTTACCTCGGTGAACGCGGGATTGACGGCGATGATGCGCTCTGCGTCGTCGGTGATCAAAATGCCTTCCGCCGTGCTCTCGAACACGCGTGCAGCCAGGCGCAGCTCCTCTTCGGCCTGCTTCTGCGCGGTAATGTCGAGATGCGTGCCCGCCGCGCGCAACGGAATGCCATCAGGGCCCCATTCGCTGACTTTGCCGCGCACGAGAACCCAGCGCCAATCCTTACTCTTGGTAGACGCGCGAATCACCACTTCGATGGTCTCTCGGCGCGGGACTACGGCGCCTTTGAGTGCAGCACTGATGATGCGCAGGTCGTCAGGATGTACGAGCGCCATCCACGAGGCTATGGTCGGTTCGATGTCGCCGGGCAGATAACCGAGCATGCGAAACGTGCGTTCGTTCACGCTCAGTCTGCCTGTCGTGAGATCGCCGTCCCAGAAGCCAAGGTCGGCACCTTCGAGCGCCAAACCGAACCGTTCCTCCGATTCGCGAAGGGCTGCGAACGCTTCGCGCTGCACATTGCGGGCCGACGCCTCGCGCAGCTCGCGCTTGATCGCCGGACCCAGCCGCGCGAGACTGTCTTTCAGCACGTAGTCGTGCGCGCCGGCCTTCATCGCGCCCACCGCGGCCGCCTCGCCGATCGTGCCGGATACGACGATGAATGGAATATCCAGCTTGCGCTTCTGGAGCACCTGCAGCGCCAGCGAGCTGGAAAAATTCGGCATCGAGTGATCGCATAGGATCAGCTGCCAGGGATCGGTCGCGAGCGCGCGATCCATGTCATCCGCGTTTTCCACGCGTTCCCATTCGGTCTTGAAGCCGGCGCGCTGGATTTCCATCGCCAGCAAATCGGCATCGTCTTCGGAATCGTCGACGATGAGTACGCGCAGATGCTCGGGCGCGTGCTCCGCTTCGGGGACGCCGATCCGCGGCGGTTTAACGACGTCCGGCTCGCGCACGATTCGATCGTCGCGAGCGAGCTGCGTCGCCTGCCACGAGTTGCGATCGCTCATGCGCCCGGTTTCTCCACACCAAGGGTGAAGTAGAACGCCGTACCGCGATCGACTACGCTCTCGGCCCAGATCCGGCCGCCATGCCGGCGGATGATGCGCTGAACGGTTGCCAGCCCGATGCCGTTGCCGGTGAAATCCTTGGCGGCGTGCAGGCGCTGGAATGCGCCGAACAATTTGTGCGCAAAGCTCATGTCGAAGCCGGCGCCGTTGTCTTGCACGCGATAGATATCCTGCGAGCCGGGTTTGTGGCCGAATTCGATCTGGGCTTCAGGCCGGTTCGCGGTGAATTTCCACGCGTTGCCCAGCAAATTCTCCAGCACGACGCGCAGCAGGCGGGCATCGCCTTTGACCTCCAGATTCTCCGCGATCACGACGCGCGCATGACGCAGCGGTTCGTTGCTGGTCAGCTCTTGCATGATCTCCTGGGCGATTGCAGTCAGATCTACGTCGCCGGGAATCATCTCGCTGCGCGAGACGCGTGCTAGCTGCATCAGGTCGTCGATGAGAAGACCCATGCGACGGGCGGCGTTCTGCACGCGTTCGATATGGCTTCTGCCGGCATCGGTCACCAGGTGACCGCAATCCTCGAGCAAGGCGTGCGAAAAACCGTTGATGCTGCGCAGTGGCGCGCGCAAATCGTGCGATACCGAATAGCTGAACGCTTCGAGCTCCTGATTGAGCACCTGCAGCTCAGCGGTGCGGTGTTGCACACGCAGCTCCAGATCGGCGTTCAACCGGCGAATCTCACGTTCCCCGTGACGCTCGTTGGTGACGTCGCGCACGACGCCGACGAGCTCGCGATGATGGCCGACCTCGACTGTTTCCGCCGACACTTCACCGACCCAGACGTGACCCTTCTTGCGGCGAAAGTGCATGCTGAAACCGCGCACGCGCCCGTGGGCCTGGATCTCAGTCATGAACGCTTCGCGCTCATCTGCGTTCACCCAGAGATTGAGCTCCAGCGATGTGCGTCCCAGCACTTCGTCGCGCGTGTAGCCGAACTCGCGTTCGTATGCTTCGTTGACTTCCACGTAGACGAGCGATGGCCATTCCACGATGAAGATCGATTCGGGACAATTGCGAAACGCGGTGGAGAAACGCCCGTCGCGCTCGCGCAATGTGGTTTCGGTTCGCGCGCGATCGCTGATGTCCACCATGCTGGCGCGGATCAGCGTCGCGTCCGGCGATGGCAACCGCACCAGCCAAGCCTTGCAGCGGATTTCGCGCGCATCAACGTTGCAGTGAAGCCACTCGAACACCCGCGTCTCGCCGCGCGCCGCGGCAGCAAGCTCGTGTTCGGCGAGGACCGGGCCCGATCGGCCGTCGGGCTGGATCGGCGCACTGAGCTGCTCGAAGCCGCTCTGCAGCAGTTCATCGCGCGATCGGCCGAACAGCTGGCATGCGCTGTCGTTGACTCGCGTGAAGCGCTTACTGTCGAGATCGAAAACCATGATCGCCTCAGGTGCATGTTCGAACAGCGCACGCAGCTGGGCTTCGCTCTCGCGCAATGCCGTATTGACCTGCGCGTCGTCCGCTATTTGTCGTTTGAGCGCGGCGTTCGCGACTTCGAGCTCACTGGTTGCGGTTTGCATCTGGTCGTTTTGCGCAAGCGTGCACGTGTCTACCTCAAGCATGCTTCCACCTCAAAAACACGACCGCGCCAACAGGTACGGCGAGCGCGGACAGCATCGCCCGGCTTACCGTGGAAATCTCGTCTCCTCGGTGTAGAACGATCGATACGCATCGTGCGGACCGCTCGATCGACTGGTTATGTGAGAACGAAGACGTCAACCGCCCCTCTGATAGATCGCGTGTACAACGGTTACCTAGCCGATATGATGCGTCGCCAGATGGCGATCTGGAGCGCGGCATGCCCTCGTCAGGCGCGGCCACGACCTAATCCATAACGGCATCGGATCGCTCCCATTGAGGCGAGACCCAATGAATTTTCTGGCCCATGCGTTCTTATCCGACGGCACTGCAGATGGCCTGCTCGGCAGCTTGCTGGGCGACTTTGTAAAAGGTCCACTGGACGATCGGTATCGGCCCGCTGTCAGGCACGGTCTTGTCCTGCACCGGCGCGTAGATACCTTCACCGACGCGCACCCAGTCGTTGCCGGCAGTCGAGCACGGATCGTCGGGACGCGTCGGCGCTACGCCGGCATATTGGTGGACATGTTCTACGACCATTTTCTCGCTCGGCATTGGGACGATTACGCAGCAGAGCCGCTCGATTGTTTTACCCGGCGCATCTACGCCGTGTTGCTCGCGCATCGGCAGGAACTGCCCGAACGTTTGCAACGTATCGCACCGAGCATTGCGTCGTCCGATTGGCTCGGCTCGTATCGCGAAATCGCGGCGACCGGCATTGCCGTGGACCGGCTCGGACAGCGCCTGACGCGCGGCAATGCCCTGCTGGGATCGGTCGATGAGCTGGTCAGGAATTACGAATGGTTTGAGCGCGACTTTCGTCGCTTCTTGCCCGATCTCATTCTGTTTGCACGCGAACAAGATGAGATTTGGCAAACCGAGCTAGGATCTAGGGAAGCTCTGAACAAGTCTTGCGTGCGCGACCGGGGTGATTTGGGCCGAGGGCAAGAGGGCGAGGACGCTGTGTAGCCCGCCTACACCAGGAGGAGCGCACGCGGCCATCGGCCCAAATCACCCCGGTCCCTCTATAGAGACGACAGATTCCGCCCGGGCGATTTCGTGCTGCCGCCGAAAGCAAGCGCGAAGTCTCTCGAACACTGACCGCAAGCTCGCTCACACTGACCCATGGAAGACTCCGAAGCCAGCAAAACGAAACTCTCGATCGGCAAGCTCGCATCGGTGTT
>JBBRGM010000396.1:0-4710 GCA_038240725.1 Burkholderiales bacterium
GGTGAGGCCGAGAATCGCGCGCAAGGTGGTCGTGCGTCCGGCGCCGTTGCGGCCGAGCAGCGTGACGAGCTCGCCACGCCGAACCGAGAAGTCCATGCCGTGCAGCACGTGCGATTCGCCATACCAGGCGTGCAGGTTTGCAACCTGCAGCATCACATCTGCGCTGGCTGATGCATCAGTCGTCGGCGACGCCCACATACGCTTCGAGAACCTGCGGATTGCTCGACACCGAGGCGTAATCGCCTTCCGCCAGAATGGTCCCCCTTTGCAGTACCGTGATCGTGTCGCACAGATCTTCGACGACGCTCAAGTTGTGCTCGACCATCAGAATCGTGCGTCCCGATCCGATCTTCTTGATCAGCCCGACCACGCGTCCGACGTCTTCATGCGCCATGCCCTGTGTCGGTTCGTCGAGCAGCATCAGCTCAGGATCGAGTGCGAGGGTTGTCGCGAATTCCAGCGCACGCTTTTGTCCGTACGGCAGATCGACCGCTTGCAGGTGCGCATGGTCCGCCAGCTCGACTTCGGCCAACAGCTCGTAGGCGCGGGCGTCGAGGTGAGCCAGGGTGCGCTCCGAGCGCCAGAATTGAAACGAGATGCCGAGCTTGCTCTGCAGTGCGACGCGCACGTTTTCGAGAACGGTCATGTGCGGAAAGATCGAGGAGATCTGAAACGAGCGCACCAAGCCGCGCCGTGCCACGCGGGCCGGCGCCTCGCCGGTGATCTCCTCGCCCCGGTACAGAATGCGGCCCGAGGTGGGGAGCTGAAACTTGGTCAGCAGGTTGAAAACAGTGGTCTTGCCCGCGCCATTCGGCCCGATTAAGCCATGAATGCTGCCGCCCCTCACCTTGAGACTGACGTCGTTGACGGCGATGAACCCGCTGAACTCCTTCGTGAGGTTGCGGGTTTCGAGTATGTATTCGCTTTGCATCTGCTTCGAGAGGCTTATCGTTGCGATGGCCCAGCCGTCCGGCAGGGCGTGATCCCGATGTTACCTCGTTCGCCGTAAACCAGCCGCGTAATGGCGCGACGGCGCGCCTCTTCTGAGCGCGCGGGCGTGCCGCGCACTCGCGTCGCTGCAAGTGTGCGCTAACGCGCTCGGTCGAGGAGGCCCTGTCCCGCTGCGCCGCGGCGAGTGCTATCCGCCCGATCAACTCAAGTGCAAATGCGCATAGCCGTTATCTAATCGCGCCGCCGTCGCTGCGATATCCGCACGCGGCTCCGGCGCGACTAGACGGAAATGATTCAGATGCGCTTTCGCAATTTGCCGATCGCAGTCAAGTTCTCCCTCCTGCTACTGCCTTCGGTAGCATTCCTGGTCATCTCGCTTGCCTTTCTGCAGGCGTGGATTTCATCGTCATCGCTGGAAGCGAAAGGCATCACCGAGCTGGGCCAGAAGAACGAGCTGATTTCCGGGATGATCGATTCGTACAACAAGTCGCTCAAGCATACGGTCGCGCGCTTGGCCGAAACCTTTATCGGCTACTACCCCGGGCGCTACGAGCTGGATCAGTCGCAACTGGTGCGTGTCGGCGATAACGACGCGCCTGTGCTTCGCGTCGGCGGCCACACCACCAATCTCGATTTCAGCGCGGTCGATCGCTTCAGCGAGCAAACCGGCGGTGTAGCGACGATGTTCGCGCGCAAAGGTGACGATTTCATCAGAGTCGCGACCTCGCTGAAAAACGAGAAGGGCGGGCGCGTTATCGGGACGATGCTCACCCCGAACAGTCCTGCGTACCCAGCGATGCAGCGCGGCGAAGTCTATGTAGGTAAGGCACGCCTCTTCGGCCGCGACTACGTCACCCAGTACACCCCGATCAAGAACGCCGATGGACGCGTAATCGCGATCTCCTTCGTCGGTCTCGATTTTACCGAAGGCCTGAAGATCTTCCAGGAACATATTGCTGCGATCAAAGTGGGCGAGAGCGGTTTTGTGTTCGTAATCGACGCTTCCGAAGGAAAGAATAAAGGCATCGCCATCGTCCATCAGAAACAGCAGGGCGACAACATGCTCGACGCGAAGGATGCGAGCGGCAGGTACTTCATTCAGGAAATGCTGGCGGCTAAGAACGGAACGACGCGCTACGCCTACGTCGACGCGAAAGAGCCGGGCGCTAAGCCGGAAAAGAAGATCGTCGCGTTCAACACGTTCGAGGATTGGAAATGGTTGATCGCTTCGAGCGCCTACGCCGATGAATTTTCCAAAGAAGCGACGACCGTACGCAACTACACGATGGCAGCGACTGCACTCATTTTAATTTTGATGGGCGGCCTAATTTACCTTGCAGCCAAAGTCTGGATTGCGACGCCGTTGGAGACCGCGATGCAGGCGACGCGCCGGTTTGCGAGCGGCGACCTGACGGTCAAGCTGAAATCGGAGTCCAGCGATGAGATCGGTTGTCTCCTGCAGTCCATACAGGACATGAACGACAATCTGGTCGGCATCGTGCGGCAGGTGCATGGCAGCGCGGAGGAAGTTTCGCACGCGGCGTCGCAGTTATCGCTTGCGGCAAAACGCGTAACGCTCGAGTCATCGCGACAAAGCAAGGCGGCAACGCAAGCGGCGCAGGCCGTAGAGGATACCAGCTCGAACATCAGCGCCGCCGCCGACACCGCGGAAGAAGTGCGCCGGCTCTCAGAAGGGAGCTTGACGAGCACGGCGACAGGCAACGAGCGTCTCGTGGAAATGGTCTCCGAGCTGGATCGAGCAGGTGTGTCGGTACAACAAGTCAGCGCGGCTGTGAACGACTTCGTCAAGAGCACCAATAGCATCGCTTCGATGACACGCCAGGTGAAAGAAATCGCGGACCAAACCAATTTACTGGCGCTCAATGCTGCAATCGAAGCCGCGCGCGCGGGTGAGCAAGGGCGCGGCTTCGCCGTAGTCGCCGACGAGGTACGCAAGCTTGCGGAGAAATCAGCACGCTCCGCTACGGAAATCGATTCCGTGACCGAGTCCCTCGGCGTGAAGTCATCGGCGGTGGAAGCAGCGATTGCAAACGGCGAGCGTTCGCTGGAATCTTGCCAAGCACTGATCAGACATACGGTCGAAACCTTGGCCGGCGCAAATGAAGCTGTCTCACAAGCCGCGCAAGGTGCGCAGCGAATTGCGGCGTCGGTGAAAGAGCAGGCCACGGTGAGCGGAGAAATTTCGCGGACCGTGCACGGCATCGTCGAGATGGGGGAGGCGAATCGCGCAGACCTCGAGCAGACCTCTGCCGCCGCAACGCACCTCGAAGAGTTGGCGCGAGCGCTGCAACAGTGTGTGAGCAAGTTCCGGATCAGCTGAGGCGCACAGAAGCCGGCGAAAATACACTACGGGCACAGGCGATCTGGGACGGTTCGCTGCCGGGACTCGCGGACCTATCCTTTCACCCCTTCGCTCGAGACTTCAGGCCACGCGTCCCACCGATGTAGCGCCTGCGCGGCGCGCAAGTACCGCGGCGCTGTTGTCCACTTCCTATGAGCTCGACTTCCCGTTCGTGCTGACCAGTGAGCTGCGCGGTTGCGCGGTTGCGTAGCCGCGCTCAAGATGGCGGACATCGGGCGCTGCGTTGGCGGTTACAACGCCCGCAATCGCGTTTCGACGGCAACGCGCGCCGCTCCGGCGAATGCGGCAACCGGTGACCGCTGCAATCGCAACGGTGTCCACGCAACTGCAATGATCAAATCGCACAGAGAGGCAACGCCAATGAGCCTGTACGACATCGACGTCACCACCATCGACGGCCAGCATCAGCAACTCAGCGCGTACCGCGGCAAGACGCTGCTCGTCGTCAACGTCGCCAGCAAATGCGGCTTCACACCGCAGTATCGAGGACTGGAGTCGCTCTACGAAGAGTACAAAGACAAGGGCTTCGCCGTCCTCGGTTTCCCGTGCGACCAGTTCGGCCATCAGGAGCCCGGCGCGGAAGCGGAGATCCTGCAGTTCTGCACGTCGAATTACAACGTCACCTTCCCGATGTTCGCCAAAGTCGAAGTCAATGGCGACAACGCGCATCCGCTCTATAAATACCTCAAAGCGGAGAAGAAGGGCTTGCTCGGGTCGGGCTTCATCAAGTGGAACTTCACCAAGTTTCTGGTGGGCGCGGATGGGACAGTGCTGAAGCGTTACGCGCCGGCGGATACGCCGGAGAGCATTGCGGAGGATGTGGGGAAGATACTGAAATAAAGACGGGCGAGGTTGCTGGGATTATTCGAGCGACACCACCGGGCTGAGGACCGAAATCGGGAGATGTGACGACGGCGTCAAGGCCCGCAATATTTAAAGCCTGCCCCCAAGGCCTTGACGTGCGCAGACTCAACTTCTATCTGCAAGAGCCGCACGGAGCTGGACACTCCAGCTCGCTACCGAACGCACACGCACGCTCGACAGTTCGATTGCGATTAGGATTACGATTCCCCACTAACAACCGCGCCACGATAAAAAGGGAAGACCAACATGGCAACGGCCGCCGCTGACACGGAAATTGTTTCTACCGCCGAAGACCGCAAGCAGCTCAGACGTGCCGTCATCGCAAGCACGGTCGGCACCACCATCGAGTGGTACGACTTCTTTTTGTACAGCACGGTTACCGGTCTCGTGTTCGCGAAATTGTTTTTCCCGAAAGCCGATCCTCTGATCGGTACGTTGCAGGCGTTCGGCATCTACGCGGTGGGCTTCATCGCGCGGCCGATCGGCGCGGCGATCTTCGGTCACTATGGCGA
>JBBRGM010000397.1:0-4695 GCA_038240725.1 Burkholderiales bacterium
CCGTTCTGGACCTCGAACATCATTCGCATGATTTCCTGGATTCCATTTCTCGGCCGCAATGGTTTGTTCAATCAGGCGCTGATGAGCACCGGCCTGACCAGCGAGCCGCTCGAATTTCTGCTGTTCTCGGATTTCGCGGTAATCATCGCGTACGTGCATCTGTTCACCCTGTTCATTATCGTGCCGATCTTCAACTCGATGGCGCGCATCGATCGCTCCGTGGTCGAAGCCGCGCTCGACGGCGGCAGCAGCGGCTGGCGCATCATTTGGGAAATCATCATCCCGCTGTCGAAGACCGGTATCGCGCTCGGCTCGATCTTCGTCATCACGCTGGTGATGGGCGACTTCTTCGTGGTTAACACGATGAGCGGCGGCCATAGCGCATCGGTAGCGATGGCGATGTACAACCAGATCGCTGCGGTCCAATACCCGCCCGCCGCAGCGAGCGCGGTAATCCTGCTGATCATCGTCGTCCTGATGGTCGCGGCGATTCTGCGCTTAGTCGATGTACGTAAGGAGTTGGCGGGGTAGTACCTGATCACCGATCACAGATCACGACCACCGATTCTTAGTCACCGATCACTAATCACGGACTTAAGATGCAAAGAGATTTGGGCAAACGACCACGCAGTTTTTACTTCCTCGCTGCGTTCTTCGGGTTGTTCGTCGCGTTTCTATACGGCCCGATGTCGGCGATTTTCATATTGTCGTTTCAGGGGCCGACCGGCGGTCTGACATTTCCGCTGAACGGCGTCTCGCTGCGCTGGTTCACCGCGTTGTTCAATCAGGAGCGCACGGGCGATTTCGCCGGGGCATTCACGCGATCGATCTGGCTGGCACTGCTGGTCCTCACGCTGACGGTGGTGATTTCTGTCTTGGCCGGCCTTGCGTTTCGACGTCGCTTTCCCGGATCGACGTTCGTGTTCTATCTCGCTGTCGCCAGCTTGATCATGCCGGGCTTGCTCGTCGGTCTCGGTGTCGGGCTGACCTATCAGACGCTTGAATTGTCGCCGAGCTGGTTCAGCTCCGGCCTCGGCGCGCAATTGACATGGACGATTCCGTTCGGTCTGCTGATCATGTTTGCGGTATTGAGCCGCTTCGATCGCTCGTACGAAGAGGCCGGCCGCGATCTCGGCGCAAGCAACTGGCAGATTTTCTGGATGATCGTCGTGCCGATTTTATTTCCCGGCATGATCGCGGTTGCGCTGTTCGGCTTCACGCTTTCGTACGATGAATTTCCCCGCACCTTGCTCACGGTCGGTGGCAAAAATACGCTGCCGATGGAGATCTGGGGCATGACGACGAACGTGACATCGCCGGCGCTGTACGCGCTGGGCACCGTGACTACGTTCGTGTCGTTCACGGTGATTATTCTCGCGCTGGGCTCGATTGCCATCATTCAGCGCCGCCGTTCGCGCGGTCTGCTGTTGTCCGCCGCGCCGGTAGTGGATGAAGGCGCATGATGAGGGCTGCAGACGCACTAACTCGAATCAACAGGTGAACAAGCAAAATGGCATCGGTTAAAGGATCCACCGCGGGACGCGGCAGTATCGAGCTGGTCGGCGTATCCAAACGCTTCGGCGACACCAGCGCGGTCAAAGACATCAACCTGAAGATTCCGGCGGGCGCGTATTGCTGTCTGTTGGGACCGTCGGGCTGCGGCAAGACCACGATCTTGCGCATGATCGCGGGACACGAATCGCCGACCGAAGGCGCGGTCCTGATCGACGGCGAAAACGTCGTCGGCGAGCCGCCGGTGCGCCGCGGAACCGCGATGATGTTTCAGAGCTATGCATTGTTTCCGCATTTAAGCTGTGCCGACAACGTTGCCTTCAATTTAAAAGTGCGCGGCGTCGCCAAAGCCGAGCGCCGCGAACGCGCGCTGCAGATGCTCGATCGCGTGCACATGCGGCCGTTCGCCGATCGCTTGCCGGCGCAGCTTTCCGGCGGACAGCAGCAACGCATCGCACTGGCACGCGCACTGATCACCGATCCGCGTGTTCTGCTGCTCGACGAGCCGCTGTCCGCGCTGGATGAATTTCTACGGTTGCAGATGCGCGGCGAGCTGCGGCGCATTCAGGACGAGGTCGGCATCACTTTCATCCACGTCACGCACACACAGATGGAGGCGGTTGCCCTGGCCGATATGGTGGTGGTGATGGATCAGGGGCAGATCGAACAGGCGGCATCGGCGCGCGACGTCTATGACAAACCGCGCACCGGTTATGTCGCGCGATTCATGGGCGGACAGAACGTGCTGTCCGGCCCCGTGATCGAGCGAAATGCCAGCACCGTCACCATCCAAAGCGGCGCCAAGCAGATCACGATTACCGCCCCCGCCGTCGCGCCGGCCGATGGAACGTTATTCGAAGTTGCTGTGCGCCGCGATCAAATCCGGCTTGCGCGCGGGACGTCGAACGAAGCCAGCGCGATCAACGCGGTGAGCGGCCGTGTCGCCGGTCTCGAATATCAGGGCACCTGGCTGAAGGTGACGATCGAGGGCGCGTGCAGCGAAGAGTTCGTCGTCAACATGCCCGACGAGATTTTTTTCGCGGATCCGCTGACGATCGGCGATCCCGTCGTTGCGCGATGGACCGCGGAAAGAATCCATTTCCTCGAGGATACCGGACGTGCGCCGGCGACGCGGCCGGCCGCCCACAACGTTACCGCAGCGAGTATCTGATGTGCGGACTGTGCGGCGTATTCCTGACGGAGACGCACTGGACCGACGTATCGCTGAGCGATGCGGAAGCGGCACGGACGCGCCGGCATGAACGCCTGCATCGAGTCGCGCTGACGAATCGCGTGCTGAAGCATTACGGATTCAAGCTCGCGGATTGGCATGGCACGTCGTACGTTCTCAATGGGCCGACGGGACAATCGAGCATCGTCCCGAGCGTTGCCGCCGTGTGGCCGACCGCAGAGCAAATGCGTAAGCGCAGTCTCGATCCGCTCGATGTGAACCTGATCGAAGCGCTGGAGCAAGATGGGTGATGCTGTGAATCGGAAATCCGGCTGCGCATCATGAGCGTCGAATCCTCAGCCGGCACCGCCGTTCCGGTGAATGTCATCACCGGCTTTCTCGGCAGCGGCAAAACCACTTTGCTCCAGCGGCTGCTGCAAAGCCCGGGCATGGATCGCACGGTCGTGCTGATCAATGAGTTCGGCGAAATCGGACTCGATCATCTGCTGGTCGAGCGCGTCGATGAATCGATCGTCCTGCTGCAAAGCGGCTGTATCTGCTGCAGCATTCGCGACGACTTGAAATCGGCGCTGCGCAATCTGCTCAGCAGGCGCGACCGCGAGGAGATTCCCAACTTCGATCGCGTCGTGATCGAAACGACCGGCCTCGCCGATCCCGGTCCGATTCTCTACACGATCCTCGGCGAACCGGTGCTGCGGCATCACTTTCGCCTCGCGAATGTGATCACCACGGTGGACGCGGTCAACGCTTCGCTGCACCTCGCGCGAAACGCCGAGGGCGTCAAACAAGTTGCCGCGGCCGACCGCTTGATCATAACCAAGACCGATTTGTGCGAACCGTCGCTAACGGCCGCAGTGCGCGAAACGCTGACGCGTTTGAATCCGTCCGCGCAAATTCTGGAAAGCACCGTCGACGAAATCGACGTAGAACAGTTGCTGGGGACTGCAGACTTGAACCGCAACCCCGCTCGCAGCGCGTGGCTGCCAGCCAATCCCGCGTACCTGCAGGAATTGCAGAGCCACAGCGCAGACATCGCGAGCTTGAGCGTTGCGCTGATCGAGCCGCTGGATTGGACCGCGTTCGGCATCTGGCTCAGCATGCTGCTTAACCGCCACGGCGACGACGTGCTGCGAGTAAAAGGCATTCTGCAGATTCAGGGTGCAAGTACGCCGGTGTTCATCAACGCCGTGCAGCACGTGGTGCATCCGCCGCAGCATCTGGCCGCGTGGCCGACGGAAGATCGTCGTTCTCGCATCGTCTTCATCACGCGCGGCGTCGATCACGCGTTGCTGCGGCGATCGCTCGCTGCGTTCAGCCGCAGCACGGTATCGGATGACGCATATGCGTGAGCCCTGCGACCGGACGTGCAGCGCGCTCCAGCGATAAGATTGCGCTCATGAGCGAAGACGCCGACAGCCCCGACATTCGCAGCCATCGCCTGCCGGCGGAGGGCTACGCGAACAACTTTGCGGACTCGCACCCGCCGCTCAGCCATAACCAGGCGCTGGTCGAAAGCGATCGCTGCTTCTTCTGCTATGACGCGCCGTGCATTCAGGCCTGTCCGACGCAGATCGATATCCCGAGCTTCATCCGCAAGATCGCAACCGGTAACGTCAAGGGCGCGGCGCACGATATTCTCAGCGAGAACATCATGGGCGCAATCTGCGCGCGCGTGTGTCCGACCGAGATCCTGTGCGAGGGCGCCTGTGTGCGCAATCATCACGAGCACCAGCCGGTCGCCATCGGCGCGCTGCAGCGGCATGCAACCGACTGGTTGTTCGACCGCGACATTCAGTTGTTCGAGCGCGCGCCCGCGAGCGGCAAACGCATCGCCGTCGTCGGCGGCGGACCAGCGGGATTGTCCTGTGCCCATCGTCTCGCGACGCTCGGTCACGCGGTCACCGTATTCGACGCGCGAAGCAAGCTCGGCGGGTTGAACGAATACGGCGTCGCTGCGTACAAAGTAACGGGAGAGATCGCGCAACGCGAAG
>JBBRGM010000398.1:0-4693 GCA_038240725.1 Burkholderiales bacterium
GCTGTTCGGGTTCTTGCGTCGCATCCTCGTGGGCCTTCTGACGCCGCACCTCCCACGCGCGCTCGAACGCTGCCAGCGCATCTTCCACCGCATCGTCGCCGATGCCGTTGCCGACCACGAGCTCGCAATAGAAGCGCGCTACCGGCGGACAGTTCAACACCTCGACGATACCGGTGGGGCCGGTATCGCGTTTCTTCTTGTCGCGCTTCTTCGCTTTCAGCGTCGGCTCGATCCGTTTCTCGTCCTTTCTTCCCATATGCCTCCTGAGGCAGACGATTTGCGCAAATCATCCGTGATACGCCAGAGCCATGACGTATTCATGACAGCCAGTGCGGGATATAGTTTATGACAGCCAAATCGGGCAGTCGTTCCCGATCGGGCGGCGTTGCCCAGTCGGCTGCGACCTTCGACTGTCTATAATGCGCGGCATTGCACTGACCTGCGGCGGGTCGCCTCGATCTCGGCGTGCGCGGTTGCGCGTTTAAGCCCGCGTTAAGCCGGTGTGACTATCGTGCGTTTCGGACTTGGGACTCAATGCGCCTCCTGTTGATTGAAGATGATGCGATGATCGGCGACGCGGTTCGCACCGGCTTGCGCCAGGATGGTTTCGCCGTCGACTGGGTGCGCGATGCGGAAGCCGGCGATGCTGCCGCCAAGTCCGAAGAATATGCGCTCGTGCTGCTCGATCTCGGTCTGCCGCGCAAGAGCGGCCTCGACTGGCTGCGCGATGCACGCAGGCGCGGCGTTGGGACACCGGTTCTCATCCTGACCGCACGTGACGCGGTCGCGGATCGCATTACCGGCCTGGATGCCGGCGCCGACGATTATCTAGTCAAGCCATTCGATCTCGACGAGCTGGCAGCGCGTGTGCGTGCGCTATTGAGACGCCGCGCCGGCCGTGTCGAGCCGCTGCTGAAGCACGGTGAACTGACGCTCGATCCGGCCACGCACGAGGCGCGTTTCAAAGACGAGCCGATCATCTTGTCCGCTCGCGAGTATGCGCTGCTCGCCGCGCTGCTCGAGCGGCCCGGCGCGATCTTGTCGCGCAGCCAGCTCGAACAGCGCCTGTACGGCTGGGGCGAGGAAGTCGAGAGCAACACCGTCGAGGTTCACATCCATCATTTGCGCAAGAAACTCGGCGCCGATTTTATCCGCAATGTGCGAGGCCTCGGTTATACGCTGTCGAAAGCTGCATAAGCGCCGCAATCTCAATCCCGGGCCATGACAAATTCCATTCGCGGTCGCTTGCTAGCCTGGTTGCTCGGCGCATTGGTCATCGCAGGCTCGCTGATCGGTTACAGCGCTTATCAACGCGCACATCACGATCTGGACGAGCTGCTCGATTATCAGCTCAAGCAGCTTGCGTTTTCGCTATCGCGGCAGAGCGTGATCGGCAACGCGGCATTGCCGCCCGGCATGGAATTGCCGGAGCCCGATTTCATTACGCAGGTGTGGGACAAGCAAGGCGTGCTGATGTTTTATTCGCGCCCGAACGTCGCCATCCCGATGAAGCCGCGGCCCGGGTTTGCCAACATGGACTGGAACGGGCAATCGTGGCGCGTGTTCACGCAGCTGGATGGCGCACGCATCATTCAAGTCGCGCATCCGCTCAGTCTGCGAAAAGAAATGGCCGCCGATCTCGCGCGCCGTGCGGTTATTCCGCTGGCCGCTTTGCTGCCGCTGTTAGGCGTTGGCATCTGGATCGTCGTCGGGCGGTCGTTAAAACCATTGTCGAGCATTTCGGCGGCGCTGCGCGCGCGCAGCCCTTCCGCGATGCAGCCGCTGTCGAAGCAGAATCTGCCGGACGAAGTGCTGCCGCTGGTCTGGTCACTGAATGATTTGCTCGAGCGTTTGCATCGCGCGCTGCAAGCGCAGCGGCAATTCGTCGCCGATGCCGCGCACGAGTTGCGCTCGCCGCTTACTGCGGTTCGCCTGCAGTTGCAACTAGTCAAGCGCGCTGAAACTGAAGAAGAACGCAACGCCGCGCTGGATAAGCTGGAACGCGGCGTACATCGCTCGACTCGTCTAGTGCAGCAGCTGCTCACGTTGGCACGCCAAGAGCCACAGGAGCGCGACACGCAGGGGCCGGTCGACTTGCATCGGTTGGCAGCCGAAGTGGTGGCGGACTTCGAGCCGATTGCACAGGGGCGCAATCTTTCATTGCAATTGTCCGGCGCTCCTGGTGTCGTCGTGTCCGGCAGCGCTGACAGCTTGCGCGTGATGTTGTCGAACCTGGTGGATAACGCTCTGCGCTACACGCCTGCAGGGGGTCATGTGCGAGTCATCACATCGGTCGATGCAGCAGAGGCGGTGATCGAGGTCGAAGATTCGGGGCCGGGAATTGCGGCGGATCAACGCGAGCGCGTGTTCGATCGTTTCTATCGGGTATCAGAGACCGCCGGCGTCGACGAAGGCAGCGGATTGGGCCTCGCGATCGTGAAGGGCGTAGCGGATAGCCATCAAGGCACGGTAGCACTCGCTGACGGCGCTGATGGCAAAGGCCTGCGAGTCAGCGTTCGTCTGCCGCGCGCAGTTGCATAACGGCTGAACTTCTTAAGGATCCTTTAAGTCTCTACCTACATAGTCGCAGCGTAGTTGCAGAGTTTCCCCATCCCAACGAGGAGTTGACATGAACCACAGATTCAAAGTTGCACTGCTTGCGGCTGCGATGGCATCGATATTCGCTGGTTGCTCGCGCGTCGACTTCCCACCGAGCGCGCACGCCGATCAAACGGTGCAGACAACGCAGACGAAGCCGCTGGTCAATACGCGCGGCGTGCCTGATTTTTCTGCGCTGGTCGAGCAGGAAGGCGGCGCGGTCGTCAACGTAACGGTCGAGCGTGCTACGCCCACTGCCAATTCGCCGCAGCAGAGAATGCCGCAGGGAGCTCCGTTTCCGTTTCCGTTCGACGGGCCGAATGGACCGCAAGGGCCGCAGCAAGGCCAGCCACAAACCGCGCAGGGCTCCGGCTTCATCATCAAGCCCGACGGCTACATTCTCACCAACGCACACGTCGTCGGCGATGGCGGTGAAGTTACCGTACGCTTGACCGACAAACGCGAGTTCAAAGCGAAGATCATCGGCGTCGATGTGCGCACCGACGTTGCGCTGATCAAGATCGAAGGCAGCAATCTGCCGGTTGTGCCGATCGGAAATCCGGAGAAAGCCAAGGTCGGTTCGTGGGTTGCCGCGATCGGCTCGCCGTTCGGATTCGAGAACAGCATTTCCGCCGGCATCATCAGCGCCAAGGGCCGTACGCTGCCGGATGAAAGCTTCGTGCCGTTCATCCAGACCGACGTCGCGGTCAATCCCGGCAATTCGGGCGGACCGCTGTTCGACATCGATGGCAACGTCATCGGGATCAACTCGATGATCTATAGCCGCACCGGTGGCTACATGGGCGTGTCTTTCGCTATTCCGATCGATATCGCGATGAACGTTGCGGATCAGTTGCAAGCGAACGGTAAAGTGACGCGCGGAAAGATCGGCGTACAGATTCAAGAGTTGACGCGTGAGCTTGCCAAATCGTTCGGCATGAAGGACCCGAACGGCGCGCTGGTGTCGTCGGTCGAAAGCGGCGGACCCGCGGATAAGGCCGGCTTCAAGAGCGGCGACGTGATCACTGAGTTCAACGGCAGGCCGGTAATGGATTCGCGTGACTTGCCGCGCATGGTCGCTGCCATCAAACCCGGCTCGCAGGTTGATGCCAAGGTTCAGCGCAACGGCAAGGAAGAAACGTTGAAGGTCACGGTCGGCGAGATTAAGCCCTCCGCCAAAGTCGCAGGCGCCAGCGGTAAACCGCAGGCCGAAGCAACCGGAAAGCTCGGTCTGGCGGTGCAGGATCTAACCGCTGAGCAGCGTCAGCAGCTCGACGTGAAGGGCGGCGTCGTCGTCGGTAACGTCGATGGGGCCGCCGCGCGCGCCGGCATTCAGGAAGGCGACGTGGTTCTCGCAGTGAATGGTCAGCAGATCGAATCGGTCAGCCAGTTCAAGACACTGGTCGACCAGGTTGGTCAAGGTAGGCCGCTGGCGCTGTTGATCCAGCGTGGCGAAGCAAGGTTGTACGTTCCCGTGCTGGCAGGCTGATCCCCCGGGCTGTCGCACAGGTGGGCGCGGAACGCAAAGCTCCGCGCCTTTTTCTTTGTCCGGCGTTGACTTCTTGTCCAGCGCTAATCTTATCCGGCGCAGCGTTTGCAAGCGCCATGGATCACAGCGAGATTCCCGCGGCGACGTAGGCTGATTCCATCAGTCGCAGCGTCTTCAAGTTGTCTAACCGATCGGTTTGAAATTGCCGTCCGGTTCGTAGGCCGTTCGCATGCGTTGCCACGGGCGTCGCGATAGCGACTGCGTCTAGCGCCTCGCGCGCGAGCATCCGTGCGAAGTCTGCATACACGCGCTCGACGCCGAATTCTTGCGCACGCGCCTGTGCCTTCTCCAGTGTCGAATCGCAAATCGCAACGACCTCGACCTTGTCAATTTGCTTCCAGCCGATGAGATGAAACAGGCTGATCGCACCGGCGCCTGCGAAACCGATGCGCAAACGCTTCTCTGGTCCGAGCGGCTTCATTCGCGGTCTCCAACGATTGCGCGACCGCAGTGAATCACGGGATGCATGCGAGCCGGACGAAATTCATTTGCACGGAAACTCTTCGGCAAGCGCACGCACAACCAAGCCTGCAGCCGGCTGCGCCA
>JBBRGM010000399.1:0-4646 GCA_038240725.1 Burkholderiales bacterium
AATCTGTGAGCGGCTGTCGCCCGCGTTTCGTCAAGACAGAATCATTGCGCGGCAAGCGTGCTTTCGTCCGATCACGCAGGACTACGTTCCATTGATCGGGAAGGTGCCCGGCGTCGCGGGTGCGTACGTAGCGACGGGTCACAACGTGTGGGGGATTCTGAATGCGCCTGCGACTGGCGAAGCGATGGCGGAGTTGATTGTGGATGGTGTCGCGCACACGACAGACCTGGCGGCGTTCGATCCGGGACGGCTGCGCGCGATGGATCCGAAGCGGGTGGGGTCGGTTTTTGCCTTGGATTAAGCACGCTGGTTGCCACCGATTAGAAGTGGTTGCGTGGGCTCCGCATCGCGCCGAAAGCTAGGCCGCGCCTGTCGGGTCGCGATATCAGCGTACGTATCTAAGCAGCGACGAACGCGGACCCTTTTCGTGGCGCGCCACGTGCGAATCAAGCGGTGACGTCTCCCTGTTCAGTTTTTCGACGCGTCAGGTTCATGATAAGGACAGCCATTGAATTTCGCACGATAGTCGGCGGAGTGTCGGTACACCGCATTACGCGCCCGATTGATGTTGCCCAGCGGTTGATGTGCGGCGAGACCAGTCCAGACACTGAAGCGCATCTTGTCTTCGACATTTTCGACGCGTGTTGCGTCCCAACTATCTTGCGCGTGGGCGCGTAGCACCGCGACTCGCGCGAACGGCGCTTCCTTTTCATCCCAAAGAATCGTCGCGTCCTCGATCGGTTGTTTCTCCAGATCGCGGCAGAGCTGAACGCGGAATTCCCACTCAGCGTCGATACCGCGCATCTCTCGCTGCACCTCCTCGCGAATCGCGTCGTGACGGCCGCCGATATCGATCACCTTTCCCGTCAGCGCCGTCATTGCCGGGGCGACGGGTACTACACTGAACTTAGCGATGTAGTCTCCGTAGCGAAAGGCGGTCACGGAGTAGTAGGTCTCGCCGAGCGGCTCGACATTGGGTGCACCGCCCAGCGAGTCCACCGCAGCGATGTGGACGCCGACGACGTCCAGGGCGTTGTGTACGCCGCGCAGAACCGCAGAGACCGCTTTCTTAGTCCCCTCCATGCGATCGGTCGTCTTGGCAAGCAGTCGCAAGTCGCCAAGAAACTTCTTCGTCGTCGTGGCCTGGAATGTCGGTGCGTTGACCATGACGAAGTCTTGCGTGTCGCCGTCGGCGCCGGGCAGTCGATCGCCCTCGACGCCCACGACCTTGATCGCAAGCCCCCGCGGCAAGCCGATCACATCTGGAAGGATATCGCCCGCGTTGGTCGACATCCGAATGTAGACCTTGTGCGTGCCCGGTCTCGCGAACAGGCCTTGCGCGAGCTCAGGCGACAGGCCTGCTTCTATGTTGAGCTCACCCTCCAAGATGCCGTGTGACTTGGCATGCACGGAGCGGACGGCATGCCCGTAGTCTGCCGAAGTTCGCTCGAGTATCGTGTCAAATGCGTCGTTGAGCCCTTGAATGGTCTGAAGCTCTTCCGGCTGTACGTTCTCAACGTCCGAAGAGAATCGAATAGGGTTCGTCATCTCCAAAAATCTCCTTCTTCAAAATCGCCAAGAGTTGTTGAATGTAGCTGTCAACGCGTACGCGTACCCATCGCTTGGCGAACCTACATGAAGTGCATTGCGGGTGCTGCGATTTACGTTCAAACAAGCGTAACGCAACCTACCGTTGAATCATTTACACGAGGCAGTATCCGTGGCCTTACCACGCCTCGTGAAGTCTAACTGTACGCCGTCTTCCAGGGCCATTCGTGAGGTCACCAAAAATCGTAGACAGCGATAAGCTACAGCCTGCTTCGGAATGCGCCGAGGTAAAACCCGCCCGGATGGTTGCCAATCCCGTTGGTCTGCGAGTTTTTTGTTCTCGTGCGTGTGTGTGCGATGTTATTCAGGTCCAGGTACAACGCGTACTCGTGCGATTCTCGATTGCCGCAATACTCGCTCGGCGGATCGGTCAGAATCCCTAGCATCGCGACCCCGTGGCGGTCGAGGTAGGGGAGCACCGGGTCGTTGAGCGTATCAGCTGCGGTCAGCGCGTTCTTGCGGTCAACGAGCTTCACCAAGGCGAGTTGGCTATTCGGTATCGATGAGAATGGCGAAGCGGCCCGCGAACAGGGCAAGATAACCACGGAAGGCATGTTGTGAAACTAGGCAAGCCGCTTCATTGATCGACCATCAACCATGTATTGAATCGGGAGAGCTGCGATGGAGAGTCAAGAACACTTCGGTCTCGCCGGCAAAGTCGCCATCGTTACCGGGGGTGGTGCCGCGGGTGACGGCATAGGCAACGGTCGAGCTGCCGCGATGCTGCTTGCGCGGGCGGGTGCGCGTGTACTGGTAGTCGATCGGCAAACTGATCTCGCACAGCGCACCGTCGAAATGATCGCCGAGGCGGGCGGCGATGCCGCGGCTCACACGGCAGACGTCACCGACGACGCTCAGTGCCGCACGATGGTTGCAGCGGCGCTCGATCGATTCGGCCGACTCGACCTGCTCGACAACAATGTCGGCATCGCCAGCAAGGGCAGTGTGGTGGATGAAGATCCGGAGGTGTGGCAACGCGTAATGCGCGTCAATGTCGACAGTATGTTCCTCGCATCGAAGTACGCGATTCCCGCGATGATCGAGACGGCCGGCGGTGGTGCAATCGTCAATGTCGCGTCGATTGCAGCATTACGGCCGCGCGGCATGACTGCGTACTCGACTTCCAAGGGCGCAGTGATCGCACTGACACGCGCGATGGCCGTGGATCATGGCCCGCAAGGCATCCGCGTCAATTGCGTCGCGCCGGGCGCGGTCTACACGCCGATGGTGAACGTAGAAGGCATGAGTCCCGAGGCGCGTGAGCGGCGGCGCCAGGCCTCCGTGCTCGGCATCGAAGGGACCGGGTGGGATGTCGGCTACGCCGTGCGCTTTCTGCTGTCCGAGCAGGCGCGCTTCATCACTGGACAAACATTGGTGGTCGATGGCGGCACAACGTTAGTGGGACGGCCCCGGGCGACTGATACGCAGTAGCGTGCGGCCGACGTTGCCGCGTTCATGTTGCAGCTCAAAGCACGCCTCGAAGTAGACCGTCGACTGCTCAGTTTTTGTCGATCCGGGTACGGCAAATCACGTAAAACCCCACGATGCGCCACTATCTCGGTTTCACTTGCGCGAGCGTATGAGAAGAGCCGCTGCCTGCATCGCGTCGCGACGATGTCCTTCCTCTGTCGACTGGCCGGTGATCGACGGCCAAGATAGAAAGCCTCTGGCCGCGCTAGACTGCGAACCTCGATTGCTCAATGCAGTCAATCCATTTTTTCAGGCGAGGAGAACAGCCATGAACTGGCCGACAATCTACAGCCGCGCGTTCATATTCACGCTCGCTGCAGCAAGCGCAGCACTAGCGCAAGAGCAAAAACTCCCGCAAGGCGTCGACGTCAGCAGCAGCACCTTCCGCAGCGAACGCCGCGACTTCAGCGACGAATACCTCAACCGTCTGCAGGTGCCGCCCGGTTTCAAGGTCAACGTGTTCGCAAAGGATGTCGGCAAACCGCGCATGATCGTGGTCGCCGACGACGGCACCGTCTACATCACCCGCCGGAGCAACGATGTGGTCGCGCTCAAAGACACGGACGGAGACGGCAAGTCCGATGAGATGAAAGTCGTCCTCAAAGATCTGCCGCAGGTGCACGGCATCGCGCTGCGCGGCAATCACGTCTATCTCGCAACGCCGGCGGAAGTGTGGCTAAGCGAGCGCACCGAAGACGGCTCGCTTGCGAAGCCGCGCAAGATCGCGGAAGGTTTGCCGAACGGCGGGCAGCATTCTTCGCGCACCTTGGGAATCGGTCCCGACGACATGCTCTACATCAACGTCGGCAGCACCTGCAACAACTGCATCGAAGTGAATAAGGAAAGCGCGACGATGCAGCGCGTGGCGCTCGACGGTAAATCGCGCACTACATTCGCCAAGGGATTGCGCAACACGCTCGGCTTCGGTTGGCATCCGCAGACGCGCGAGCTGTGGGGCATGGATCACGGTACCGACTTTCTCGGCAACGATGTGCCGCCTGAAGAGTTGAATCATGTGAGCGAAGGCAAAGACTACGGATGGCCGCGCTGCTTCGGGCAGCAACGCATCGATCCGACGCGCGACAAGCCCGAAGGCATGACGCGCGAAGCGTTCTGCGCCAAGACCGAGGCCGCAGTGCTCGACTTCCCGGCGCATTCGTCGCCGCTCGGATTCGTGTTCTACACCGGCAATCAGTTCCCCGCCGCGTATCGCAACGATGCATTCGTCGCATTGCATGGTTCGTGGAATCGCAACCCGCCGAGCGGCTTCAAGATCGTGCACGTCAAGTTCGAGGACGGCAAGGCGACGCGCTTCGAAGATTTCGTCACCGGCTTCACCTTGGAAAATGGCGCGGCACAGTTCGGCCGACCAACGGGGCTCGCGGTCGCGAAAGACGGCGCGCTCTTGCTCACGGACGATGCGAACGGCGTGATCTATCGCATCTCGTATGCGGGAGCGCAGTGAGCTCTTTGGATAGGTTTCTGGCACGGCTCCGCTAGGCGAAAGAAAGGACTGCCTTAGGAAAAGTTAGGGTAGGGCGAGCGAGTTCGACCCGCACTCGTAAAGG
>JBBRGM010000400.1:0-4646 GCA_038240725.1 Burkholderiales bacterium
GCGGCCCAGCGCTTTCGCGATATTCGGCAGCTCGAGTGTTTCCAGCGCCTGCACCAGCCCGAGCACACTGCCTAATTCGCCTTCATGCGTCAGCAATGCCTCGCGCACGTCTTGCGCAACGGGAAGCGTCGGGAGAATGTCCGCCAGGCGCGCCGCCAGCAATGCATTGACGAGAGACAGCGTGCCGGTGAGAAACGCGCGCTCTTGAAACTCTCGATCGTCCGGACGCAGTGCGCGCGCCAGCAATTCCATCAACTTGCCGCGTGTAGCCGCGAGAATCAGCAACGGGCTGGGAAACTTCGCGCCCGGCGCGCTGCTCACCAGGTAGATTAGCAACGGCAGCCAGCGGCGCGGCCGCCGGACGCTCGGCGCGGCGTACGAATCGCCGGTCGTCACCACGCGGGCGAGACGTGCGAGGCTGTCGCTCAATTCCGGATGTTCCTGCAGCACCGCTTCGACTTCGTCTTTCTGGCCGCCGAGCAGTACGCGCAGCAAACGCATGAGCGCGTTTTCGGCGCGCGATAAACGTCTGGCGGTGATGATCGACGGCCGCGCGAAGTAATTTCCCTGGAACAATTCATAACCCAGCGCCAAGCAATGCTCGGCCTGCGCCAGACTGTCGACTTTCTCGGCCAGGAGTCGGCGGCCGTGATACTGCAGCCGCGTGGTGATGCTGCTCAATTCCTGCTCGTCGAAGTTCTGCACATCCACTTTCACGATGTCGACGATGTCGAGCAGACCGGTGAATTCGTGCGCCTGGCCGGTGAAGTCGTCCAACGCCAAAGTGAAGCCGCGCGCTTTGAGCTCCTGGCAGCGGTTGAGCAGCGCCTCGCTGACCTTCACTGTTTCCAGAATTTCCAGCACGACTTTATTGGCCGGCAACAGCTCGACCACTTCGCTCATGATCAGAGCGGCACTCATATTGATGAAGCCCGGATACTTGCCGAGGACGGCCTCGACGCCGAGCTCGGTAAACGCGTGGTTGATCACCGTTGCGCTGGCAAACAAGTCGTCTTCGATCTTCGCGCCGTTAAATTTGCTGGAGCGGAACAGTAGCTCGAAGGCCGCGAGATTCTGCTGGCGATCGAGAATCGGCTGCCGGCCCAAGAACAATTCTTGAAGAGGTGCGTCGCGCATCAGCATGGTTGCGTTGCCGCGTGTTGACGGCCTGCCTCGCATCGCGATGCCGGCGGCGATGCCGTGCGAAGGGCGACGGGCGAGCCGCCCGCCGGGTGTTGCAACGCTTGTGAACGTTCCCCGAAGCTCATGATGTGTCTGGCAGTCCGGCCAGTGTTCCAAGTCCTAAAACGGCAGCGCTGCGCCGGGCAGCGCATCGTTGAGCACCCGGCGAAAATCGTTTTGAATTGCGGTGAGTTGTTCGGCGTCGTTCGCCTCGAAGCGCAGGACCACGACGGGCGTTGTGTTGGAAGCACGCGCTAGGCCGAAGCCGTTCGCGTACTCCACCCGCAACCCATCGATCGTGATGACTTCCCGTGCACCTTCGAACCGAGCAGTTTTCTGCAATTTCTCTATCAACGCGTAGTTCTCGCCTTCCTTGAGCTGAATCTGCAGCTCGGGTGTATTCACCGAGTCCGGCAGTTTGTCGAATTCGGCGCTGACATCGCGCGTGCCACTCAAAAACTCGAGCAGGCGCGCGCCCGCGTATAGGCCATCGTCGAAGCCGTACCAGCGCTCCTTGAAAAACATGTGGCCGCTCATCTCGCCCGCAAGCAGTGCGCCGGTTTCCTTCATTTTGGCTTTGATTAGCGAGTGCCCGGTCTTCCACATAATCGGCTCGCCGCCATGCTCGCGTATCCAGGTAAACAGATGGCGCGTCGACTTCACGTCGAAGATGATTTTCGCGCCCAGATTGCGGCTCAGAACATCGGCTGCGAACAGCATCAATTGACGGTCGGGATAGATGATCTTGCCGGCGCGCGTCACCACGCCGAGCCGATCGCCATCGCCGTCGAATGCAAGACCGATTTCCTCGTTTCCGCCGGCGAGGGCGGCGATCAGGTCTTGCAGATTCTCCGGTTGCGAGGGATCCGGATGGTGGTTGGGAAACTTGCCGTCGACCTCGCAGAACATTTCGCGCACGGTACAGCCGAGACGGCGATACAGCTCGGGCGCGAATGCCCCCGGCACGCCGTTGCCGCAGTCGACGATGATGTTGAGGGGGCGCTTGAGCTTGACGTCTGAGACGACGCGCTGCAGATAAGCTTCGGCAATGTCCGCAGTGGCGTAGCTGCCGCTGCCCGACGCGAAATCTTGCGTCTCGATGCGATGGCGAAGATTTTGAATCGCGTCTCCCGCCAGCGTCTCGCCCGCAACGACCATTTTCAGACCGTTGTAGTCCGGTGGATTGTGGCTGCCCGTAATCATCACGCCAGATCCGGTTTGCAGATGATACGTAGCGAAGTACAGCATCGGTGTTGCCACCAGCCCGATGTCAATGACATCGACGCCGCTGGCCTGCAAACCACGCGCGAGCGCCTGCGACAGTTCGGGTCCGGACAATCTGCCATCGCGGCCGATGGCGATGCTCGACTGGCCGCGCGCACGCACCTGGCTGCCGATTGCGCGGCCGATTTGTTCGCACAACGCATTCGTCAACGTCTTGCCGACGATGCCGCGAATGTCATACGCCTTGAAGATTTCTGGAGGGACGGTTTGCATAGAAGATAGGGCGGAATAAGCAGGGGTAAGAGTATCCCATGTTTGTTTTGTTCCGAACCAAACAAACGTTCGTGTTCGACGTTGCAAACGAACGACGATAACGCGATGGCGAAATCGCGGCCGCCCGTCGTCGCCATTCACAGCACGTCGAATATCAGCTGCCCCCGACAGGCGGCAGAAAGGTTGCGGTCGGCAGAAGATCAGCGCTGAGCAGGGTGTTCCGAAAAAAATGTCAGCACCCGCTTCGGCAGCCAGTCCAGACGGCCTGGGAATGGGCCGGATACGAAGCCGACGTGGCCGCCGGTTAGCGGGTATTCCAGCGTTACCTGCGGGGATACCTCGCGGGCACTCGGCAGATAGCGTTCCGGCAGAAACGGATCGTTGCGTGCATGGATCAGCAGGGTCGGCAATGCAATGCGGGTGAGCTCCGATTTGCTGCTCGCGCGCGTCCAGTAGTCGGTCGCGTCTTTGAAGCCGTGCAGCGGCGCGGTGACGACGTCGTCGAACTCATACAAATTGCGCGCGCGGCGCATGCGGTCGAGGTCGTAGATGCCAGGATGCGCGGTCAGTTTTTGCAGACTCTTCGGCTTTAGACTGCGCAGAAAGTGCCGGGTGTACACGCGATTGAATCCACGCCCGAGACCGTGCCCGGCGGCGAGCAAATCAACCGGCGCCGACACGACCGCCGCCGCATCGATGAATGGCGATGCCTGGCTGCCGGTCGCTGCAAGCCATTTCAACAAAGCGTTGCCGCCGAGGGAAACGCCGACGGCATAGCGAGGCGTGCTTGGTGCCGCTGCAGTCAGGCGCTCGAGAATCCAGTCGATCTCTTCGAAATCGCCCGAATGATAGGCACGCGCGAGGCGATTGGGTTGTCCGCTGCAGCCGCGAAAATGCACGACCACGCCGCGCCAGCCATGCGCCTGCGTCACGCTCATGAGGCTTTGCGCATAGTGACTGCGCGAGCCGCCCTCGAGGCCGTGGAAAAGTATTATCAGCGGCGCGTCGGTCGGGCCGTCGATCCAATCGAGCTCGATGAAATCGGCGTCCGGCGTTTCCCATTGCGTGCGCCGATACACGACGTGCGGTCGCGGCGCAAATAGCGAAGCGTAAATAGTCTGCGCATGACCGCCGGGAAGCCAGCGCGGCGAGACGAACGCGTCGACGGACAAAGTCCGATCGCGATTAGCCGACATGGCGGCTCACCGGCGCGCGATCCACAACCAGCGAATCATCGAACCGACGTCGAGCGCGGAGCGCCGTGGAGATCGCCGAGCGCCGCATACACATGGTCGGGCGTGAGATGCATCATGCAGTTGAAATGCTGCAGCGGACATACGCGCTGGAAGCATGGGCTGCACGGGAGATCGAGTTTGAGAATCTGCGCATGCTCCGATAGCGGCGGTGTAAATCCCGGGCTGCTGGAACCGTACAGCGCCAGCAGCGGCACACCCACCGCCGCAGCGACGTGCATCAAGCCGGAATCGTTGGACACGCAAAGCCGTGCGCACGCGAGCAAGTCCACCGCCTCATCGAGTGTGGTTTCACCGCACAGATCGATCGCATCTCCGTTGCTGAGCTGCGCGATCTTGTCGCCGATCTCGTGATCCTTGCTCGATCCCAGCGTGACTACACGATAGCCGTCTCGCGCAAGGCGAGATGAGAGCTCAGCGAAGTACGTTTCCGGCCACCGCTTGGCGGGGCCGTATTCGGCGCCTGGACACAAACATGCGAGCGGTATCGCAGCATCGATACCGAGACGAGCCAGGACGGCGTCGCGCGAAACCGGCGACGTCGTCAAACGCGGTTGCGGCAGCGGCCTTGCGAGCGGTGCGCCCGCACGTTGTCCGAGCGCGGCATAGCGTTCGACCATCAGCGGCAAGGCGCCTACATCGAGACGACGCGCATCGTTCAACAGCGGATAGCGAAATTCGCCGACATAGCCGGTGCGCAGCGGAATGCGGGCG
>JBBRGM010000401.1:0-4628 GCA_038240725.1 Burkholderiales bacterium
CGCATCGCGCAGTCGCGTTCGACATGCGCGGTTACAATCTTTCGTCCAAGCCGCCCGATGTCGATGCGTATCGCGCCGGGCGTTTAATCGAAGATCTGCGTTTGCTCATCGACCATCTCGGCGGCGCGCCTTGCGTGCTGGTCGCGCACGATTGGGGCGGTGCGGTGGCGTGGGCGGTTGCAGCAGCGCACCCCGAGTATGTGCGCAAGCTGGTAATCATGAATGCGCCGCATCCGACCATCTTCGCGCGAGAGCTGTCGCACAATCCGGCGCAACAAACGGCGAGTGCGTACATGAATTTTTTCCGCAGCAGCAAAGCCGAGCGCGTACTCTCGGATAATAATTTCATGCGATTGCAGCGCATGACGCTGGATACTTGGGCCGCGAACGGCGGGGCGGTGTCCGACGCGGATCGAGCAGCCTACTGTGCAGCATGGGCGCAGCCGGGCGCGCTGACCGGAGGTCTGAACTACTATCGCGCGTCGCGTCTGCATCCGCCTGAACCCGGCGAAGCGGCTGCTGCAATCGAGTTTAAGCCGTGCAACGTGGATGTACCGACGTTAGTAATCTGGGGCGAGCGTGACCAAGCCCTGCTGCTCGGCAATATCGACGGGCTCGCCAATCACGTGGCGAATCTCACAGTGGAACGGATTCCAGATGCATCGCACTGGGTCGTCCATGAGCGGCCGGACGCCGTAAATGCATTGATCGCATCGTTCGTTCGAGCTTGAGCCGAGAGCTCGCATGCTGCTGCCGTGGTTTTTTCCGAAACTGTCGCGTGGACTCAAGCTCGTGGTGATTGGCGTCATCATCTGGGTGATCGGCACCGCGCCTCTGCTGGTTTATCTTCTGCTGGTACGCAACAGCGGCAATGCTGCCGTCGGCCCCGGCGTTGTCGGCGCCTTCGGATTTGCCGCCAACATTGCCGCCCTGGCGCTGGTCGTTGCTGGCATCCTGCTCTGGCTGAGAGAGCCTAAACCGCCTGATCCATCGACAACAAAATAGCGAGGCTGTGTTATGTCGAAACGTGTTCGCGCAACCTCTCTGATCTGCTGTGTCCTGCTCGCACACTCGCTTGCGGCGAGCGCCGTAACCGATTGCAGCAAACCGAAGAGCAAGATCGACTGGATGATTTGTTCCAACGAGCGCGTAGCCTCGCTGGAAGAGCGCATGGCGGTTGCATTTCGCGGCGCGATGCGGCGTGCGCAGGATCGCGAGGTGTTATTGAAGGAACAGCGCGAATGGACAACCAACGTGCGCGACGCGTGTAACGACGTCGCCTGTCTGACCGGTGCGTATCAGGCGCGCACCGATGAGCTGGACACCTATTAGCGCTTCGCTGTAGACGCGCGTTTCATAGCGCGAGCGGTTGGCGAATATCCACATCGGGTAGAACCTGCGCGAGCAATTGCTCGAGCTGCGCTGCCACCGCGGCGTTGAGATTGGCGCCCGGATGGCGAACGCGATTGCTGCGAATCGCCCCGCGCCGTCGCAGGATCTCCTTGCGCACTGCCACGCCGGGCTGTTGCTCGAACACGATCAGCGGCAGAAACTTCGCATACAGCGTATTCGCGCGCGCCGTGTCGCCTGACTTGGCTGCCTTCACGATTGCGCTCAGCACTTCCGGAAACGCAAACCCGGTGTTGAACCCCGACGATCCGGCCTGCAGATCGAACTCGCCGTACAGCGCGCCCAGTCCGGTAAGAATCGGAATCTTGCGGCCGGTCATGCCCTGCAGCAGCAAGCGAATTTTCGGCGGCGTCGGCGTAGCTTCTTCCTTGATGCACGCCACACGCGCGAAATCCGCAACGATGCGATTCATCAGCGCGACGCTCATGTGCACGCCGGTCGATGCCGGATGATCCTGCACGACCAGCGGAATGGCGATGCCCTCGACAATCGTTTTGTAGTACTCGTAGACGCGGTCGTCATTGGGCACCGGCTCTGCCTGCGGCGTCACCATCACGCCGTCGGCGCCGAGTTCCTGCGCCATCTGGCTCAGGCCCAGCGCCGCCCGGCTGCCGCTATGGCTGGTGCCGACGATAATGGGCATCGATCCGGCTGCCGCAACCGCCGTTTTGATCAGCGCTTCGCGTTCGCGATCGAGCAGTCGATTCGATTCGCCGAGCACGCCGAGAATCGTCACGCCTTCCACGCGCAGTTGCGCCATGAAACGAATCAATCGATCGAATGATTCGAGGTCGAGACTCTCGTCGTCGTTGAACGGCGTGGCAAGGATCGGATAGACGCCTTCGAAGGAGATCGGCTTAGCCATGTTTTCGTTTGCCAGTGGAAAAATAACGAGTGTGGAAGATTAAGATGCTTGCGTGAACGTGCGCGCGGCCCGATCGGATTGTCCGGATGAATCGTCCAGCCCGGAATTGCCCAGCCCGGAATTGCCCAGCCCGAAATTGTCCAGCCCGGAATTGTCCAGCCCGGAATTGTCCAGCTCGGAATAGCCAGATCGGAATTGTCCAGCCTGGCGCGCGCGCTGTAAACAGCGAATGGTTCTACAATCCTGCCGTAGACTTCCGCTGCCGCGGCCTCATACCTTACACACGGTCCGCGGCCGCGGCCTCATACCTTACACACGGGACCATCAAAATGGAAATGCCGGTCAATCGACTCAAGCAGAATCTCAAAGCTGGAAAAGTTCAAACGGGCTGCTGGATCAGTCTCGCGAGTCACGCGAGCGCGGAGATTTGCGCGAGCGCCGGGTTCGACTGGGTGCTGATCGATACCGAGCATGCGCCCAACGAGCTGCATAGCGTGCATCATCAATTGCACGCTGCGGCGGCGTATCCGTCGTCGGTGCTGGTGCGTGCAGCGTGGAACGACATGGTGACGATTAAACGCCTGCTCGATGTCGGCGTGCAGAGTCTGCTGCTGCCGTACGTGCAGAACGAAGAAGAAGCGAAACGGGCGGTCGCATCGGTACGCTATCCGCCGCGCGGCGTGCGCGGCGTGTCGACCAACAGCCGCTCTAATCGTTTCGGCCGCGTGCCGGATTACTTCAAGCGCGCCGACGACGAGATCTGTCTCATTCTGCAAGTAGAAACGCGCGCTGCGCTCTCGCAGTTGGAAAAGATGGCGGCAATCGACGGCGTCGATGGGTTGTTCATCGGCCCGCAGGATCTCGCCGCGGATTTCGGTCAGCTCGCGAACCCCGCGCATCCGGAGGTGCAGGCGGCCATGGCCGATGCGATCTCACGCATTCGAAAAACCGGCAAAGCCGCCGGCATTCTCGCCTTCGCCGAGGCCGATGCGAACAAATGGATCGAGCACGGCGCGCAGTTCGTCGCGGTTACCAGCGATCAGTTTTTGCTGGCGCGGGAAACCGCGGCGGTCGCCGCGCGCTTCAAGCGATAACGCTCAGCACTTCGGCCTCAGCACTTCGGCCTTAACACTTTACCGGGGACAGCCAGCCCACCGGCGTATCGTCGGTATCGAGAACCTGGACCGGCTTGCCGCATGCACCTTTGGGTGCGCCGCCCATGCCGAGCCATAGAATTGGACCTTCGTCAGGTACGGTCTCTACCGCCTCGCGCGCACGCAGCTTCGGCTGTGTGCCGTCTTTTTTGGCGAAGCACAGCAAATCTTGCCCGTCTTTGCCGCGCAAGCGCATCGCTACCCATTCGCCTTCTTTTTCCGTCCATGCGGTGAGCACAGCGCTTGGCCGCGGCGCGCTCTTGGCTACGCACGAGCGAATCGCCTTCATGTAGCCGGACATGTTTTGCGACCAGCCTGTGCCGCCTTCCTTAATCAGTGCTTCGGAGAATTCTTCGCGCGACTGACGATCGTCGCCGGGATAGTCCGGACGATTTTTCAATTCATCGATGCGGGAAATATAGCGGTCTTCGAGACAGCCGGTCGCGTCTTTCTGCTTCTGGCACGCGGCCCGCTGTCCCCACCATTTGTTCTGCTGTGCGGTGAGTGTGCGCAACGAGTCGCCGGACACAACACTCAGGCTGCGCGCATAGGCGACCGCCAGTTCTAGATCGAGCGCCGACAGGCGATCGCTCGCGCAAACGGTTTTCTCGAGCCAGCTCTTGCCGATGCTGCAGAGAAAACTCGGCGGGCCGGCAACCGCAGGCGCAGCGGAAAGCAGCAACAGCGCGCCGGCAACGAGTGCTCGCAGATGAGTCGGCCAAAGGGTGGCTGACGGGTGCGGCTTGGCGCATTGGGCAAAACGCAATCTGATCGTCATTCGCATAAATGCCGATGCGATGACCGCTACGGGATGATTAGGCATGGTGGCTCCTGGATCTACAAAAGAGTTATCGGATTCTCGGGGGGTTGTTTGAACTTGTTTTCGAGCCCGCCAGGTAACCAGCGATCAGCCGCCGGTCCTTAGCACCTGCGTTTAAACTCTTAATTGTCGATACAGGTCATCGGCCACAGCGGCCGGATCCTCGCTGACGTCAATGTGCAGCGCCTGTTCCGGTGCCTCCAAAGTGGAGAATTGCGAGCGCAGCAGATCCGCGCTCATGTAATGACCCTTGCGCGATTCCAGCCGCGCCTTGATCATCGTAAAATCACCGTGCAGGTGCACCCAACGAACGCTATCGACGCCTTGCGAGAGGCGCTCACGGTAAATTTGCTTGAGCGCCGAGCACGCCAGAATGACC
>JBBRGM010000402.1:0-4627 GCA_038240725.1 Burkholderiales bacterium
GGCAGCGCAGTTCATGCAGACGATGCGCACCGGCACCACACCTGCGGGCAAACAGCTCAACAACAAATATATGCCGTGGCCGGTTCTCGGCCAGATGACGGACGCCGAGTTACAGGCGCTGTGGCTGGACCTGCAAGCGCTGCCGCCGAAGGCGTACGGCAACCGCTGAGCTGTTCGCATGGATACGCGTTACTCGTCGTCGGGGCGATAGCACTAGCGCATCCGCACACCGCGCCTAGTCAAAATTGTAGACCAGGGTAAGCCATATTTTTGTCGTGTCGCGCTTGCGTGCTGCCACCGGCGTCAGCGGATCGCCTTCGCTGAAGTATGCCAGCTCGAACTTGCTCACCAGTCCTTTGCGCAACGGCAGCGTGGCCCCGAAGTCCACCTCGGAACCGTAGTCGATGCTGCCGACGTCGGAGCGGAACCAGTGGTATTCGGTGTAGAGCTTAGCTTTCCATAGCGGCGCACCGGCGCTCACGTACCAATCGCGAATCCCCTGCGGCGGCGTGGTGAGAAACTGGTCGGCCCAGCCCTGGAACGGGTGGTTGGTGCCAAGCGGTGTCTGGAAGCCGTACTTGCCGTCGTTGCTGCCGAGCCTCTCATAGTCCACGCGTCCGAAAAAGTCTTTCCACTGCAGCCCCGCGCCGAGGTGTTCGTATGCCGCGTCGATGCGGGCGTCGCCATTCGCATAAGGATCTTGCTTGGCATACTCCGCGGTATACAGCGCCTTCCAGGCAATCGAGAGCGGGTAGCCGCCGTCAGCACGAACGCCCACCACGCGGTCGGAGTTGTCGGCCAGCCCGGTGGTCGACACGGTCTTGGCCTGATCGAGAAAGTATCCATAGCCCACCAGATGGTTGCCGGGCTTCCAGGTCCAATCGATGTGAGCGATCTCGAACCGGATCTCCTGCTGCTGAGCGAAGACGTTTTTGACCCGCCACAAATGTGCGGCGTACAACTCGGTATTGGGCAGTGTGCGGTTCGACACCGTCAATCCGCTGAACACTTGCATCACTTGTCGGAAGTCCACGTTGCCGACAAAGCGAACGTTGTCCAGCTTGATGGCCTGCTTGCCTAAACGGATGCGCGTGTCCGCCAAGCCAGCGTAGTCGGCATATATTTGATTGATGTCCGTGTCGTCGGGATCGGCGACCGTGGGGAAGCTGGTCTTGCCGTTGCGCGTGTCGTTGTATTCCTGCTTGAAGACATGCCCGACATTGATGCCTTCGAACCGGGCCGAAAGACCGTACCAGGGTTTCGTCTCCCATCCCAGCAACGTACGCATGGTAGTCGCGTCCGCATTGTTCGGTTTGCCGTCTTGTTCCACATGCTCGTAGCGAGGTCGCAGAGTGAAAAGCAGCTTGCCATCGGTGATCGCGTGCAAGGGCGAATCGGCTTCCTCGGACGCCGCGATCGCGTCCATTGTTCCGGGCAGTGACTGTGCCAGCGCCAGCAGTCCAAATCCCAGCGCAGCTTTCAATGAACCGAGTTTCGGCATTTTCGATCTGCTCCCAATACGGCGTACTGCAGCGGCATATTCAGCCGCCTGCCCAGCAAAGAAATGCGCCCCGCGCGCGCGGTTACAGCAGAACATCCATCAACTTGTTTATCTACCGAATGCTTGAATTGCGCCGGGAACCCGGTTGAGCGGCAAGATATCGTCGGCCGCCCCTAGCTTCACTGCCTCTTTGGGCATGCCATAGACGACACAGCTCTCCTCATCCTGCGCGATCGTGCGCGCGCCGGCCTCGTGCATCTCGCGCAACCCGCGTGCGCCATCATCCCCCATTCCAGTGAGGATAATGCCCAACGCATTCGCGCCCGCGGCTTTTGCCGCCGAGCGGAACAACACGTCGACCGAAGGCCGGTGGCGGTTGACGGGCGGTCCGTCGACCACTTCCACGTGGTATTGCGCGCCGCTGCGCTTCAACAGCATATGCTTGCCGCCCGGCGCGATGAGCGCGCGGCCCTGAGTGACGCGGTCGTTGTTCGCTGCTTCTTTGACGGCGATCTGACACAGGCTGTCGAGCCGCGCAGCAAATGCCGCGGTGAATTTCTCCGGCATGTGCTGCACGATTACGATGCCTGGTGACACCCGCGGAAGCTGGGTAAGAACCTCCTCCAGTGCTTGCGTACCGCCGGTGGACGTACCGATCGCAACGATCCTCTCCGTGGTCTGCGCCATCGCGCGAGGTGAAGCGGCGGCCAGAATGACATCGGCCGTATGTTTAACCGTCGCGGCCGGCGCGTGGTCTGCTCGCGCGACCAAGCGCCTGACGTTAGCGCGCGCCGCAGTCTTTACCGCGGTGATCAGATCGTCTGAAGTGTCCTGCAGAAATTGCTTGAGACCGATCTTGGGCTTGGTGATGATTGCCACCGCACCGGCGGCAAGTGCTTCCATGGTGGTTTGCGCGCCTTTCTCGGTCAGCGTCGAGCAAATTACCACCGGCGTTGGCCGCTCGGCCATGATCTTTTTGAGAAACGTGATGCCGTCCATGCGCGGCATCTCCACGTCGAGAACGATAACGTCGGGCCACTGGATCTTCATGCGTTCCATGGCAAGCAGCGGGTCCGCACACGCGGCGATCACCTCGATGCCCGGGTCTTCCTTGAGCATCCCTGCCACAACTTGGCGCACCACGGCTGAATCGTCCACGACCAGTACTTTTATGCGGCTCATTTGGATTGCTTCATGCCGTCACCGCGACATCGACAGGTTTGATCTGACGGGACCAGACATGGCCATTACCCACGTCGAAGATGATCTGCCGATGACCGACACCGAACAGACTTTCGGAAATAATCGAGATTCCCTGGGCGCTCACCAGACGCCGCGCTGCTTCGCCGTTTTTCTGACCGATATTAAGTGCGGAACCAGACTTGGTCTGCTTGGGAAACATGTTGCCTCCGCCGAAAATCTTTGCTTCGCATTCGCGCGGCGCAACTTTCGCGCGCGCGAATTCTTTCAAGATCAACTCCATCGCGTCCTCTCCATACTTTGCGTCGAGTTCTCCCACACGCCCGAGGCCTCGGCTTGCCAGCAGAAAATGCGTCATTGCACCCATGCGTCTGCGCGGATGCCACAGCGTGATCGAGACGCAGGAGCCAAGCAGCGTTCGAATCCTGCAATCCGCATCGCCGACGTAATACTCCCCAGGTTGCAGAAATATATCCACCGACCTGGTGCGATGGGTCACGTTAGAGTTTCTGGTATACCGACGGCGCCAGCGCTCGCACGGCTTCGCTGATCCCGTGCAGGCTCTCCGAATGTCCGATGAGAAAATAGCCACCCGGCTTCAACAGAGACAGCAGGCGAGCAACCACCTGCCGCTTGGTATCGCCGCTAAAGTAGATCATCACATTGCGCAGAAAGATCACGTCGAACGTGCCGAGTTGAGGCAGCGGTTCGTTCAGATTCACCTGCAGAAATTTCACGCGGCTGCGCAGGCTGCGTTCGACCAGCACAGTGCCCTGCTGCTCGCCGATGCCCTTCAGACAAAACCGCTTCAGATAAGCCGTCGGGATGTGGGTGGTGCGCTCAACCGGATAGTGGCCACCGCGCGCCCGGTCCAGAACGCGAGAACTGATGTCGGAACCGATAATTTCCCAGGCGGATCCTTCCAGGCAATCTGCGAGCACCATCGCGATGCTATACGCTTCTTCGCCGGTCGAGCTGGCTGCGCTCCATACTCGAAAGGTCTGCGTCCCTTTGCTGGCCAACGCATGTTTACGCAGCAGATCGAAATGTTTCGGCTCACGAAAAAAGTACGTCTCGTTGGTCGTCAACAGATCAACCGCGGTCTGCACTTCGGCCGGTGCGTTGCCGCTGGCGAGCAGCGCAAAATACGCGGCGAAGCTGTCCAATCCGCAGGGTTGGAGACGTTTTCCCAGGCGTCCGCTCACCAGAGCCTTCTTCGCCGACGACAGCGTGATACCGGCTGCGTCGAAGATGAACCGCTGAAACTTCGTGAAGTCCTGGTCGGTTAGGCTAATCATGCGCGTACGCTCGAATCGCCGGCTATGCGTTGTACATCAGCGGGCTTAAGAATCGGACGCTTGCGCTTCGGCACTGATCTCAGTGAGTGTGCTCATTTCGTCCGTTGATAACACATGATCGAGATTCAAAACGATGACGAACTTGCCATCGACCTTGCCCATTCCACTGATGAAGTCGCTGCGAATCTTCGCGCCGAACGCCGGTGCCGGTTCGATCTCGGACGCCGGGATGTCCAGCACCTCATTCACCGCGTCGACGATCACACCGATGTCTTGATGGCCGTCATCAGCTTCGATCTCGACGATGACGATGCAAGTGCGCTTGGTTATTTGCGCGGACGGCTTACCGAAGCGCGCCGACAAGTCCATCACCGGCACCACCGCGCCGCGCAAGTTGATCACCCCGCGAATACATTCTGGCATCATCGGCACGACGGTCAGACTGTTGTATTCGATGATCTCCTTGATCGCCAGAATGCCGATCGCGAACACTTCACCACCGAGCATGAAGGTCAGATATTGCGCCTGATCGACCGCCGCCTGCGCCGCGCCTGCGCCAATGCCTTGGCGGTTTGCTTGCACTGTTGCGTTCATCGTGATCTCCTTAAAATTTCGTGAAATGGGCTTC
>JBBRGM010000403.1:0-4612 GCA_038240725.1 Burkholderiales bacterium
TCTCGGTCAAACCGCAGGGCCGGAATGGCGCATCGGCAATGCGCGTTTGAATGGCTTCAACGGCATGAAAGGCATGGAGCCATTGAATATTCCGTGGTTCGGCGGCAGCCAGATCTATTTCGAAGGCGTTTATCTCTACTACCTGGTCATTGCGCTCGTCGTCATCGTCTACCTCGCGTTGCGCATGCTGGTCAACTCCAGGTTCGGCAATGTAATCGTCGCCATTCGCGAAGATCCGCAGCGCGCCGAGCTGCTCGGCTACGACGTACGCAAGTATCAGTTGATCACGTTTGCGATCGGCTCGACCCTCGCAGCACTGAGCGGCGTGCTCTACACATCGTGGGGGCAGTTCATCACGCCGTCGAGCATCGGTCTGCCCGCTGCTGCGATGCCGATCGTATGGGTGGCGTTTTCCGGCCGCGCCGACATCACCGCAGCGCTGGTCGGGTCTTTCTTCATCATGTACGCGTTCCAGACGATTACGGTTCACAGTCAGCAGGCGGCGCTCGTGCTCATGGGGGCGATGCTGCTCGCCACGGTAATGCTGGCACCGCAGGGATTCGTAATCGGATTGACACGCTCGGTCGCGCGTTTCTTTCAACGCCGCAAAGCCGTGAGCAAGGAAACGTAGACGGTGGCCGAGATCCTGCGGACTACAAGGCTCTCGAAAACATTCGGCGGTCTGGCGGCGGTGTCGGCGGTCGACCTTGCCGTCGATGAAGGCGAGATTCATTGCCTGATCGGACCGAACGGCGCGGGCAAGAGCACGCTGTTCAAGCTGGTGGTCGGAACCTACGCGCCAACGGCGGGCAGCATCTCGTTTCGCGGCGAGAATGTTACCGCCGTGCAGCCATCGGGTCGGGTCAAGCGCGGCATGAGCATCAAGATGCAGACGCCGAGCGTGTTCAAAGAATTGCCGGTCCGGCAAAACATCGAGATCGCGCTTCAGCATCACGTTGCCAAGCACGAGCTTGCACGCGAGGAAGAACGGCTGCTGCGCCTGCTCGATCTCACCGGCCAGGCAAAACAATTAGCCGGCGCGCTCGCGCACGGTCAACAGCAGTGGCTGGAAATCGGCATGGCACTCGCGTTGAAACCGTCCCTGCTGCTGATGGATGAGCCGACCGCGGGCATGTCGATCGAAGAAACCTATCGCACCGGCGAGCTGATTCAATCGTTGAACGGCGAGGGGATGACGGTCCTGGTAGTCGAGCATGACATGGCGTTTATCAGACAGATTGCGCAGCGCGTGACGGTTCTGCATTTCGGCAAAGTGTTCGCCACCGGCTCGATCGGCGAGATCATCGTGGACCCGCGCGTCGAAGAAATCTATCTCGGGAAGACGCATGTCGCTTAACACCGTTCTCGAAGTCGGGGGTCTGTGGGCGAGTTACGGCGCAACGCCTATCTTGCAGGGCGTGAACATGACCATCAACAAGGGCGAGATCGTCGGCTTGATCGGCCGCAACGGCGTCGGCAAAACCACGACGATGCGCTGCCTGATCGGACTGCTGCGTGCAACGGCCGGCTGGATACGCCTGGACGGACAGGACGTAACTGCGCTGCCGAGCGATGCGCTCGCGCGGCTGGGCATCGGCTACATTCCACAAGGTCGCGAAGTATTTCCGCGCATGACGGTTGCCGAGAACCTCGAAGTGGGCAAACTCATCGGCGGACCGCAGGGGCGCAAACGGCCGGATCTGGTGTACGAATACTTCCCGCGGCTGAAAGAGCGGCGGCATCAAGTCGCCGGGACCATGTCCGGCGGCGAGCAGCAGCAACTGGCGATCGGTCGCGTGCTGATCGGCAACCCGACCTTGATGCTGCTCGACGAACCGTCCGAAGGCGTGCAGCCCAACATCGTGCAGATGATTTGCGAAGCGCTGAAATCGATCCGCAAAGAGCTCGGCACGACGATTCTTTTCGTCGAGCAGAATCTCGACACGATCCTCGCCATCAGCGAACGCTGCTACGTGATGGAAAAAGGCCAGATCGTCGCCAACATCGGCCCGGGCATGGTCACCGCGGAGAGCGTCCGCAGCCATCTGCTGATCTGACCGGATCGATCGCATCTTCCTGTAGTATTTGCATGTCATCGATTGATGGCATCGACTATCGAGGGAGGCGCGATGAGAGCGTTCCTGCTGATTTTCGCAGTTCTGGTGCTAGGGGCGTGCTCAACCAACAAGGTCGGGTTGAAATACGAAGCACCTGCCGGGGTGACGCCTGCCGATCCCGATTCGAAGCCCATTGCGGTGGGTCAGTTCGCAGATGCGCGCGGAGACGATCCGAATTGGATCGGTGCGATCCGCGGCGGCTTCGGCAATCCGATCAAGACGCTGGTCGCCGATCAGCCGGTCGCCAACATAGTCCGGCAAGCATTCCATGACGGCTTGCGCGCGCGGCAATTCACCGTATCGGACACCGGCACGTCGCAGATCTCCGGCACGATCCGCCAGCTCAATTCGCTGCAAGTTGCAAGGCTCGAAGCAAACTGCGAAATCGAAGTGCGGGTGGTCAGGCAACCGAGTGGACAGCAGACCTTCAGCAAGGTCTATACGGCGAACAATCTTGAAGGCTCGCTGGTGACTTTCCAGGCAGGTATCTTCGGATCCGTGGACAACCTGCGCGATGTGGCAGAGAAGACGCTGCGCCAAGTCGTCGACAAAGCGCTGGACGACCCGGCCTTGCGCGCGGCACTGCGACAGTGATACTTGCCCGCGTAAATTTCTGCAATGCGGGGCTGCATGCGCACCAATCTCGATAACTAAATAGGGACTAGTTGCATGTAGACGCTGGTCGGAACTAGCTCGGGACGTCGGCAGTTTCCCCACTGCCCAAGCGTAGCGAAGTGTCTCATTCAGCTTTGGGTTTCCACCAGCCGCAGCGCAGGTTTATCGGCGCGGGAGCGATCGATCGGACGTTGCGCCGAGCCCGCCTCCGATCCGACAGATTCCCAGATGTCGTAGAACGTACCCTTCGGGACCTGATCGACCAGGCTGCCGTTCGGCAGACAGACCGGCTCGCTTCGGTCGAGCGCACGTAACGCAGGACCGTCGTCGTGCACGCCGTCGCCCCACAGAACAGGCAGGTCAGAATGGTCAAACTCTGGTTCGGTAAGCGTCGAATTCATGTGCGTCCTCCGAAAGAAACATCATAGGCCGTCGCGTTGCGAAAACGCATTTCCGCTGCGCTCATTTAACGGTTGCCGGAAAGCATTTCCGCAAATAGATCTGCGAACTCGACGATTTGGATGGATTCGCTTGTTTCACGTCGAAGCGGCAGATTCGAAACGCGTGGAGACAACCATATACCAGCGCAAATTCGCGCCGCTAAACATCTATCCGCTACGGGCCGTCTCATATTCGATCGACCAGCTCTCGCCGATTGTCCGCATCGATCGAAACGCGTACTGTTGAACGCACCGATTGATGGCACCGTGCTCGGAGATGATCGCGCGGCGCGGCGTCGGCTCGCAGCCCGAAGCCGATGTGGAGGGGTAAGTGCAGGACCGAACGGAGGGATTTCGAGGCTGCGGCCTTTTGCGCACGCCCGGGGCGAGGCGTGCGTGATGTGCCGCGTTGAGCAGCGAGAGTGCGTCTGACCGTCTACGCGGGCCTGCGCACCCCGTCTTCGCAATAGCGGTCGATCCAGCTCGTTCGCTTGCCGTCGTCGTTCCAGAGAATAGGAAAGAAGCTCTCGTTCAACTGCGGATCGCCGGTGAGCTGGTAGCGCCGATAGATGTAGCCGCCGGGCCTGGCGCTAAATCGCGAATCGCCGGGAAGCATATGGATACCAATGCTCCGGCGCATGCGATCGGCCGTCGAGTTGGCGCCGGAGCCGTGCCAGATTTCGCCGGCGTGGAAAACACACGAACCTGCAGGGACTTCGATCAGAGTCGGGTCGGGCGGCTCAACGCCCGCCGCCGCTGCGGCTGCGCGCATTTGCGCACGATAATCGTCCTGCCCGTGAAACGTATCCGGCAACGGCATAACCGGCCAACGGTGCGAGCCCGGAACATATTCCAACGTGCCGGCGTCCGGATGCGTGTCGTCAAGCGTGACCCAGCAGGTGACCGTTTGCACCGGGTCGAGAAAATCCATGAACGAGGAATCCTGGTGATAGGCGATCGGCTTGGTGCGCGGCGCTTTCCACCAGATCGTGTCTTGCCCTAGCCGTGTGGAGGACCAGCCAGCGAGAGCGGCGGCAGCCCTGCCGATGTCGGCGGATAGCGCGAGTCGGGCAACGGTGAGATCGGCTTTCCACGCGTTGCCGATATGGCGCGTGACGTCCGGCAGACTCATACCTTCGCGCCAATACCATTCGTCCGGATAGATGCCGGTATCGAATTTCCCGGCAAACAGCTTGGGAAAGCTCTCACGTAGTTGCGCGATGCGCTCGTCGGTGAGCAAACCTTCGACCACGAGGAATCCATCGCGCCGAAACGCGTCCATTTCGTCTGCGCCGATGTGCGCGAGTGCTGGAAGATCGAAAGACGAAGTCATCGCGTGGCCATTATTCTGAGGTTGGCAAAATATACGCCGACATTAGCAATGGGTGTAGCGATCGGTGCAGGATACTAGCCGCCCATCTTGAAACCGCAGAGAACTCT
>JBBRGM010000404.1:0-4611 GCA_038240725.1 Burkholderiales bacterium
CGCCTGGGTGATGCCGCAGGCGGATGCCAGCCAGACCCTCGCGAATCTCGATCAAGCCGACGCGAAAATCGTCTATGCATTGCAGATGCTGAAAGACCGCGTCCAGCATTGTCCTGCCGTGCCGGTGCGCGCCGTGCTCGACGGTAAAGACATCTCCGGTGTCTACATCATGTTCCAGGCGATGAACATCCAGCGCGTCGGGCCGAATCTATTCATCGCGCCCGATGCTAATCCCGGCGATGGGCTGCTCGACGTGATTCTGCTTGCCGAAGATGAGCGCGCAAAACTGTGGGACTACTTGTCGGGATGGCAGCACGATCATCAACTGCGACCCGATTTGCGCTACCACCGTGGGCGCCATCTGCAGATCGACTGGAGCGGCTACCATCTGCACCTGGACGATGCGATGTGGCCGGGGGAACAAAGCAGCGTGACTGCCCCTGCGCGCCTGGAAATCGTCGTGGAGCCGGCCGCGCTGAGTTTTTTATTGCCGCGCAAGTGAGCGATGTGACTGTCAGCCGAGCGGTTCGCTCTGTCACGGATGCATTTCCGCCAGAATGATCTGCGCATCATCCTCCGGGATACGCAGCACACCGACGCGAAATACGTAGCCCCACGATTTCTTATTTTTGATGAACGTCAGCCGCTCGATCAGCGGACGGATCGCGATTTCCCTGCACGGCAGCCACTGCATTTGTTTGCGATATGGCGCGAACGCTTCGGTTTGCTGAACTCGCATTGCCTGCTCGCCCATCACCTGTCCGACGGCGGTAAATGCCTGCAGCGGTTGCTTGCATAGAAACGTAAGCTTCGAGCTGTAGCAGATGATCACGTCACTGCGCTGGAAACGCTCTACCGCCGAGCGCTTGCCATGACCGGCCTGGATGAAACCGCCGCGCACTGCGCTCTCCACATGATCCTTCGATGCTACGACGATCCAGAATGTCATCGACGTGAATCCCATTCGCCGCAAGTCAGGCGCACATAGAACCGCTTGTTGATTTTGCCTTTATTCTCGGTGCGAAAGATCGAGAAGCGGCCGACCTCCGCGGTGGTGCGCGCATGCGTGCCGCCGCAGGCTTGTGCGTCGAATCCTTCGATCTCGACCACGCGCACCTGACCCCCGCGCACCGGCGGTGTCACTTCGAGCGTGCGCAATAGATCGTCCCGCCGAGTGAATTCGTCCTCTGAAATGTAGTACGCCTTCAAGGTGCGATCGGCGTCGATCACAGCATTTACCTTCGACTCGATTTCGGCACATAACGCGGGCGACAATTTATCCAGCTTGAAATCGATGCGCGAATAATCGGTGTCGATTTGCGCGCCGGTCATCCAGCCGCCGTAGTCGCGCCGCGTAATCGTGTTCAGCAAATGCAGCACCGTGTGATAATGCGTGTGCGCGAGCCTGCGTGCGCGATTCAAGCTCATGTGCACAGTGCGGCCGATACAGTCCGCCGGCAAAGCCGCATTCAACTTGTGCCAAACGATGTCGTCACCGGCATGCACGGACACGACTTCGAACACCGTGCCGTCCCGCAACTCGAGCGAACCCTCATCGGCCGGCTGCCCGCCGCCGCCGGGATAAAAGCACGAGCGATCGAAAGCCACCGAGAGGTCTTGCACCGCGGTGATCTGTGCGTCTGCCTCGAACGTGTGATCGTCGTCGAGGTAGGTGCGAATGGTTGGCGCGATCGACATATCTCTAAGCGCTGCGGCATGGCGGCCGCGTTATCGCGGCAGGGTAGTCGTACGCGTCATCGCGGCGAGTCGGTAGCTACCGGCCGCCTACGCGAAACTCGTACACCTCGAGCCAGACCACCTCTTCGAAATTCGAGCGCAGCTTGACCTTGAGATACTTTGCGGTGACGGGCGCGAACGCGAAGTCTTGCCAGCCGCCGGTCTTCATCACGCGCACGTTCTGCGGATGAAACGTGCCGATCGAACGATACGCACCGTTGGCCGATTCATCGCTGACCAGCAGCTCGAATTCTTTCGGATTGCGTCCGGTTCTCGGGATCAGCATGCCGAAACTGCTGAACGTCGCGGGCTGTTCGTCCTTGAAAGCGAACACCGCTTCTTCGCCCACCTTGATGCTGCGATGCTCGTCTTCCTTGCCGTCGATCACGACAGCCCAGTCGTCGTTCGGTGCCAGCAGAATCTGGCCGCCGTGTTCTGCGGCGAGAATGTTTTCCCCGCTCGCAGCCAATTGCGTTGCCGCTTGCGGCCCTGCGGACGCCGTGGTGTTCGCGCTCGGCTTAGCCGCGGGATCCGAATGCGGGCTTGCTGACGCGCTCGACCCGACCGGAGAGGCCACGTCGCTTCGCGCAGTCGCCTTGTCGCCGCCCAGCACTCCCACTTGATGAAGCGCAATGAGTAACCCGGTCAATGCGGTGATGATTGCCGCCGCCGCCGTCAACATGCCGGGAACGGTTTGCCACCAGGGCGTTCGTGCTTTTTCGCTGTCTTCCATGTTCGGCCGGCGGGTATTGAGGGCGCACTCGACTTGCGTTCGGTTGGCAAATGACGATGTCGCGACGCATCCGCTCCATCGCTGAGTGCGGCCATTCTACTTGGCTGCCGGAAAATCATGAAACAGGCGCCGCTGGCATAGCAAAAGGAGGCGCCAGCTAGTTGGACACAGGAGAGTACTCGAGGTATTGGCGCAATCGCATTCAGCGTTGACCATCTAAGCTCCAATTGGCGGACAAGCGACGGTGCGCAATTCGTGAGGTGATCGGTTCGCGGTAGACCTTATGGCGACAGGACAGGAGACGGCCGCGAGTTCAGTCGGTCCCGCACTCGCTCCCTGAGGCGGGGTTCTCGAAAGCTATAGCCGGTAAGCTGTCCGTCGAGTTACTGCAGTCCGAGCTTAGACATCTCTTGCAACGCTTCTTCGATGTTCTTGCGCGCAGCGCCTTCGTTTGCGACTCGCAGGCGTTGCACGCCCATCAAGGCGTCGCCTACCGTGGCCGTATGGCTGGTTAGAACGTTTTTCTGCCAGATGCGCTGGTGGAGTTGCGCATCGGTTAGCGTGTAGCTCACCTCCATCGTCACCGTCATGTCGAAGCCCGCGAACGGCTGCGATAGCTGGCCGATGAACGCATCTAGCCGATAGTGCGTGTTCGGGTCATTCGATACTTTCGCGAACAAGCCGGACTTCTCGATTGATTCTCGCAGCGCCTTGGCAAAGTCCTCGTCCGCGATTTGCGACTTTCGCACCGCTGATGTCGGTTTGCCGCCTGCCACGGCAACCGCGATGGCTTCTGTGCTTCGGTGCATCTCGCCGGCCGGTGCGGCGACCATGGCGCCCGGCTGGGAAGGCGCGGCGCATGCGGTCAAAAGAGCGGCCAGCGCAAGGGTTGCAAATGCACTGACGCGTCCGCTCATTTAGCTTCCTTTCGAAACAGTTCGTTGGTGACTTCTTCCACCATGCCTTCAGGCGATTTGCGCTGCAACGATGGACGATACGATTGCGCACTGGCGAGAATGCTTCGGCTGCTGCCGTCACGCAGTTGAACACGCAACTCGATCATGTACATCGTGATGTCCCACCACCATTTGTCCTCGTAGGTTATGACTGCATCGACGGGTTGCGGTGAGGTGTCCGAGCTGCCGTAGCTGGATTGATATCCCATTGTGTTCAAGCGATCTGAAATCAGCTTCTCGATACCGCGATCGTCCGGCGGCGACTTCACGACATACATCGTGTGCAAGCCGGTCAAGTCCGTCCCCGGCGAGCGAGCGGATTGAAGGTTGGCGCAGCCGGTGACCAGTACGGCAAAGGCGCTGCACAGCAGCCAGCGTGACCATCGAGTCATGGGAGACCTCCGTTATGAGTTCGCTCGATTATCATGCGAAGGAACTTACCGATCACTTACCGATGCGCTGCGGGTGCGCCGAAGCAATTCGATTGCGGCGTGCCGTCTGCCCTTCGCCATATCGCCTGCGCGCAATTCGGGTTGCATGATGCAGCTTCCAGTACTGCAAACCAGAGGAGTTACACCATAGAAGTCGATAAGACTGCTAGGGAAGCTCTGAACAAGTCTTGCGTGCGCGACCGGGGTGATTTGGGCCGAGGGCAAGAGGGCGAGGACGCCGTGTAGCCCGCCTACACTAGGAGGAGCGCACGCGGCCATCGGCCCAAATCACCCCGGTCCCGCTATAGAGACGACAGATTATTGGGTTGTGTCAGGTGCGGCGTCTGCATCGTTGCGCTCCTCGCCAAGGTACCTACCTTGGCTTCGTCGCGATGCCTTGCATCCATCCGCACCTGACGCAACGCGCGTCGCAAGACTTGTTCAGAGCTTCCCTAGTGCTATTGCAGGAATAGAATTAATCGAGCGGGAAGCGGAGCAGGTGAGTGGCGGAGTCGAGAAGGAGAATCTGTATCCGCACAAGCCTGGTGGCGTCGAGGTTGGCTACTACCTCGACGGTATTTACATGGGCACCGCGACCGTCAACCGTAACGATCCGACCGGGACGTTCAACCCACCGGTGCCGGCTAACATATAAGTACCCTGCTGCGGGTCAGGCGGACTCGGGTTTCTATTTCGGGTCCGCCCAGCTTTCATATCGAGTCCGCGTTCGGCTGCGCGCAAGATTGCCCTATAC
>JBBRGM010000405.1:0-4583 GCA_038240725.1 Burkholderiales bacterium
TCGTTGCTCGGAAAGAAGAACGGCGGCAGGCAACAAACCGCAGCGCAGCCGGCGGAGTTCGCGGTCTTGGCGGCTTTCACCGCGCTCGCTGTGCTGATTGCGCCGACGTGCATGATCGCGAGTGCGCGATCCTTGCAGACCTCGGCCGAAATGCGCGCCACGGCGTCGCGCTGTTCATCGGTGAGGATCGGGCCTTCGCCGGTCGTCCCCGCCATCCAGAATCCATTTGCACCATGAGCAATGTTGTCTTCGAGCAGCGCGCGCAGCGCCTTCTCGTTGATTCGTCCATCTTCGGTCACCGGGGTGGGTGGCGCCGGAAACATGCCTTTAAATTCGAGCTTCATGATGCGGTTCGCCTTGTGTGGTAGTGCAGGGATCTCGGAATGCGGGTCTGGAGCTTTCCACTTATACCAAACCCCTTCACGCTTGCGCAACGCGCCGATACGGTGCCCGCTGACGTCTGGATAGATATCCAGCAATGCTCTATAGTCACGCCGTGACTGCGACTTCCATATTCGACCGCCTCAACTCCGCGCAACGCGCCGCCGCGCGCTTCGGCGAGCGCGACGAGGAAGGCGCGTTCGCTGCCGGCCCGCTGCTCATCATCGCCGGCGCCGGCACCGGCAAGACCAATACGCTCGCGCATCGCGTTGCGCATTTGGTGCTGGAAGGTGTGAGCCCGCAACGCATTCTGCTGCTCACGTTTACCCGGCGCGCGGCGGAGGAAATGACGCGCCGTGCACAGCGCATCGTCGCAGCGGTGCTGGATGAGAAGGCCGCAGGCGACGCGCCCCAGAGGATGCCGGTTCCAGCCGCTGCGGTGAAGCTGCCATGGTCCGGGACGTTTCATTCGCTGGCGAATCGATTGATTCGGCGTCATGCCGCGCGCGTGGGCCTCGATCCCAGTTTCAGCGTGCTCGACCGCGGCGATGCAGCCGATCTGATGGACGTCGTGCGCCACGAGCTTGGTTGCTCGAAGTCGAAGCAGCGGTTTCCGCGCAAGGATGTCTGTCTCGCTATCTATTCGCATCGTGTGAATGCGCAACGGCCGCTGTGCGATACGCTGGCAAGTGCGTTTCCGTGGTGCGCGCAGTGGGAGAAGGAGCTGACCCAGCTCTATCGCACTTACGTCGATCGAAAGCTGGCAAATCAGGCGCTGGATTACGACGACCTGCTGCTGTACTGGCACGCGATGGCGCAGGACCCGGCCCTTGCGGCAGAGATGAGTGCGCTGTTCGATCAGATCCTGATCGATGAGTACCAGGACACCAATGCGCTGCAAGCGGAGATCCTGCATGCGCTGCGGCCTTCCGGCGCAGGTGTCACCGTCGTCGGCGACGATGCGCAATCGATCTACTCGTTTCGCGCCGCCACCGTCGAGAACATTCTGAATTTTCCATCGTCGTTTGCACCGGCGGCAAGCTTGATCACGCTCGAGCAGAACTATCGTTCGTCGCAATGCGTGCTCGACGCCGCGAACGTGCTGATCGCCGAAGGACAGCGGCAATACCGCAAGACGTTGCGGTCGACCGGCAGCCGCGGCGAGCGGCCGCGCTACGTAACGGTAGCCGACGACCAGGCGCAGGCGGACTACGTCGTCGCGCAAGTACTCGAGACGCGCGAGCGCGGCGTGGCGCTTCGGCGCCAGGCGGTGCTGTTTCGCAGCTCGCACCACAGCGACGTGCTCGAGCTCGAGCTGGTCCGCCGCAACATTCCTTACGTGAAATACGGCGGGCTGAAATTCCTCGAGGCGGCTCACGTCAAAGACATGCTCGCAGTGCTGCGCTGGGCGGACAATCCAAAGAATCGCATCAGCGCATTCCGCGCGCTGCAATTGCTGCCTGGGATGGGGCCGGCGAATGCAGAGCGTTGCTACACGCACTTCGAATCGAGCGGTCACGCATGGCGCCCGCTGGCGCAAGTCGTCGTGCCGCCGCTCGCCGCAGAAACCTGGCCGGCATTCACTGACTTGATGAGCGCGCTGGCGGTACCCGATTCCCCGTGGGAAGGGCAGGTCGGCCGCGTGCGCGAATGGTTCGAGCCGCACATGGAGCGCATTTACGAGTCGGCGCAGGTTCGCGCGGGCGACCTCATGCAACTCGAACGAATCTCGCAGCAGTTCGCCACACGCGAGCGCTTTCTCACCGAGCTGGCGCTCGATCCGCCGGCGGCAACCGGCGATTTGTCAGGGCCGCCGCTGCTGGACGAAGATTATCTGGTCCTGTCGACGATCCATTCGGCGAAAGGTCAGGAGTGGGATGCTGTCCATGTGCTGAATGTCGCGGACGGCAACTTCCCCTCGGAATTTTCGACCGGACGCGCGGAGTCGATCGAGGAGGAAAGACGGCTGCTGTACGTGGCGATGACGCGCGCCAAAAGCGATTTGCATTTGATCGCGCCGCTGCGCTATTACGTCACGCAGCAGCCGCGCCGCGGGGACACGCATATCTACGGCGCACGCAGCCGATTCATCAGTCGTGCGGTGCTCGCGCATCTCGAGCAGGTGACCTTTCCAGCGGGCGATGCCGACAACGCAGCGCCGAAGGTCGAGACGGCGCGCGTCGATGTCGCGGGAAAACTTCGCAGCCTCTGGGCTTGATCAGCGCCTCGCGGTTTACCGATGCGCGAGAGGTGTCCCGCTGCGAAGCACCGGCGCCTGTATGGCAAAATACGTTCATGTTCAGGCGCTTTTTTCGTTGCCGGTTGGCCCCGGTTCGGTGGCCGAATTTGCCTGATCGCAGCGAAAGCGGGCCTGAAGGGATCCTATTAAGAACAGTTAGAGGTGACCTTGACGATAACCGTAACCGCGCTGAATCCATCCTTCGGCGCGAAAAAATTACCGGTGTCGACCTAACTCAGCCGGTTCCGCCCGCTGTCTTTGCCGAGATCGAGGCGGCGTTTCATCGATACGCAGTGCTGGTGTTCCCCAATCAGCCGGTCACCGATGATCAGCAAATCGCGTTCAGCAAATTGTTCGGACCGCTCGAGACCGCACCGGTATTTGCCGGAGAGAAGCGGCAGCGTTTGCAGAAAGCCGAGCTGACCGATATCTCCAACCTCGATCCGGACGGAAAGATCCTCGCGAAGAATGACGTGCGGCGGTTGTACAACATGGGTAACCAGTTTTGGCATACCGGCAGCTCATTCAAATACGAGCTTGCGCGCGCATCGCTGCGATGCGCACGGGGAGTGCCGCCGGTAGGCGGCGAGACGGAATACGCCGACATGCGTGCGGCGTACGACGCGCTGCCGGAGGCGAAACAGCGGCAGATTCAGGGTCTGGTCGCGGAACACAGTATTTTTTATTCGCGCAGTCAGCAAGGCTTCACGGATTTCAATCAGGAGATTCGCGACGCGCTGCGGCCGGTGCCGCAGGCGATTGCGCGAACGCACCCCGGATCGTTGCGCAAGACGCTATACCTCGCATCGCCATGCGTCGCACATCATCGACCGGCCGATCGATGAGGGACGGGCCCTGCTCGAAGAGCTGATCGAGTTCGCGACGCAGCCGCAGTTCGTCTATAGCCACCATTGGCAGGTCGGCGATCTGGTGATGTGGGATAACCGCTGCACGATGCATCGCGGCCGGCCCTACGATGAGCCCAAGTATCGCCGCGACCTGCATCGAACGACGGTATCGGACGAGCTCAACAGCGTCGAGCGCGAGCGAAACATGGCGAGCGCTGCGTGAAGTCACTGCAAAGCTTGTGGGCAGGGCGCCTTCGGGCCGGAACGACCGGACGGTGCGATACGTGTTTGCCTTGTCCCGCGTGCACTGAAACGCACGCTTGAAACGCTTTAGTCGAGCAATCCCGCAGAGCTGGGCGCATCGTCCGGCGTCAGCGCGAGCTCCTCGAATTCCATCACCTTGTCGATCTCGGTACCCATCGAGATGTTGGTCACGCGCTCCAGCATGATCTCGATTATCACGGGCACGCGATACTGCGTCATCCAGCCCTTGGCCTGTTCGATCGCCGGATCGATTTCCTCTTGCTTGCGCACTCTAATGGCTTTGCAGCCGAGCCCTTCCGCGACTTTGACATGATCGACGCCGTACTCCGCGACCTCCGGCGAGTTGATGTTCTCGAACGAGAGCTGCACGGCATAGTCCATGTCGAAGCTGCGCTGCGCCTGCCGAATTAATCCGAGATACGAGTTGTTCACGACGATGTGCAGATACGGCAACTTGAACTGCGCGCCGACGGCCAGCTCCTCGATCATGAATTGGAAATCGTAATCGCCGGACAGCGCGATTATCTTGCGATCGGGGTCGGCCGCGCGTACGCCGAGCGCCGCCGGGATGGTCCAGCCCAGCGGTCCCGCCTGACCGCAGTTGATCCAGTGGCGCGGCTTGTAGACGTGCAGGAACTGCGCAGCGGCGATTTGCGATAGACCGATGGTGCTGACGTAGCACGCGTCCTTGCCGAACGCGTTGTTCATGCATTGATAGACGCGCTGCGGTTTCATCGGAACGTTTTCATAGTTGGTCTTGCGCAGCATCGTCCGTTTGCGTTCGCCGCACTCGGTGGCCCACGCGGTAGGTGCTTTGAGCTTGCCTGCCGCTTTGCGCTCCTGCGCAATTT
>JBBRGM010000406.1:0-4578 GCA_038240725.1 Burkholderiales bacterium
ACACCACTCGCTCAAGCCACTTTTACCAGTGAAACAGATTCAGGCTGGCAGCAGGTGAACTTCGCCACGCCGGTCCCGATCAGCGCAGGCGCAACCTATGTGGCTTCTTATCATGCGCCGAGTGGCCGCTACGCCGGTGACATCAATTACTTCACCAGCAGCGGCGTGGACAATGGGACGTTGCACGCGCTCAAGAGTGGCGTGGACGGCGCAAACGGCGTGTACATCTACAGCGGTGCGAGCACGTTCCCTACGAGCACATTTCAAGCAACGAACTATTGGGTCGACGTCGTATTCCGATCGCCGTAAGCATGCTGTATCGGCGCGCTCAAGCGTGGCGATGTAGCTGGATGGATCGCAATCGCCTGTGATCACCCTGCCGGAGGAGGGCACATTATGCATGGCGAAGCGTAACGTCGGTTGCGTCCTACTACTTCCTGCCAAAGCATTCGCCGACTGTCTGACGAAGTGGGCGATCAGCCCACTACCAGCTGACCGGCCCACGATTACGTGGCTCCTCAAGTCCATGACGCACGCTAAATATAGCCAGCCCGCGGCGAATTTTCTAGTCGTACACGACCAGTTGTTTGCCACGCGTCTCGGGCAGAAACGCAAGCGTCAGCACGACGGTGGCGAATGCTGTGCATGTGACGATGCCGATCGCCTGGCTGAGCGGCATGCTGCTGCTGAGATAGCCGACGAAGGGCGGCGCGAACGCGCCGAGCCCGCGTCCGAGGTTGTAGACGAAGCCCTGGCCTGAGCCGCGCACGCGAGTCGGAAATAGCTCGGTCAGGTACGGCCCCATTCCGCTGAAATTGCCGGATAGAAAAAAGCCGAGCGGGAAGCCGAGGAAAAGCATGGCGGTGTCGCCGATCGGAATCAGCGTGTACAGGACCGCGATGATCGCGCTGCAGATCGCGAAGGTGAAGAACGTTTTGCGCCGGCCCATGCGATCGCACAGATACGCCGCCGACACAAAGCCGGCGAACGACCCGACGATGATCACGAAGGTGTACCAGCCGGTGCCCAACACCGAGAGATGGCGCACCGTCTTCAAGTACGTCGGCAGCCAGGTGGTGACAGCGTAGTAGCCGGCCATCATCCCGGTGGTCAGCAGGCTGCCGAGGATCGTCGTGCGCAGCAGGGCAGGCGAGAAGATCTCGAGGAAGTGCGAGCCCAACTGCCGGGTTCGCTCGCGCGTGGCGATGAACATCTCCGGCTCCGGTACGTTGCGGCGAATGTAGATGACCAGCAGCGCCGGCAATATGCCGATCCAGAACATCGCGCGCCAGGCGATCGCCTCGGGCAGCACCGAGAAAACCACCGCAAACAGAATCGCCGCGAGCCCCCAACCGACCGCCCAGCCGCTTTGCACGGTGCCCACCGCTTTGCCGCGATGCTGCGAGCGGATCATCTCGCCGACCAGCACCGACCCCGCAGCCCACTCGCCGCCGAAGCCGAGTCCCTGCAGCGCGCGCATGAAGAACAATTGCTCGAACGAATCGGTGAAGCCGCACAAGCACGTGCACACCGCGAACCAGACGATCGTGATCTGCAGGACTTTCACGCGTCCGATGCGATCGGACAGAATGCCTGCGATCCAGCCGCCGATCGCAGACGAGATGAGCGCCGCGGTGGCAATCAAGCCCGCCTGGCCTTTGCTCATGCTCCATGTCACGATCAAGGTCGGAATCACGAACGTGTAGACCATGAAATCCATCGCGTCGACCGCCCAGCCGCCGAACGCCGCCACCAGAGTCTTCCGCTCAGGCCCGGTCAACTCGCGAAACCACTCGAACATCGCACCTCCCGTTTTTGATTTTCGCTAGAGTAACCCACTGCTGTGCGGTGGATGTATATCGCATAGATAATGCGGCGGGACGCAGCTATTGCTTTCGTTGGATAGTGAGGGCTGCAATAGCGCGATGTAATGACTTTTGTTTGTCTCCTGAGGCGGTGAGTCCGCTGCAAGCGCCCCAGCCCCCAGCCCCTAGCCCCTAACCAAAAAACCCGCCATCATGGGCGCCGCATCACTGACCTGACTAGAGGCTCGATTCAATGCGCGCTTTCATCGTCCGTCCTTTCGGGCTCAAGCAGAACATCGACTTCGACGCCGTCGAGCGTGATCTCATCGCCCCGGCGCTCGATGCCTTGGGTATCACCGGCCGCACCACCGGCGAGATCGTTTCGCAGGGAAACATTCGCGAGGATATGTTTCGGCTGCTGCTGACCGCCGATCTCGTCGTCGCCGATCTGTCCATCCACAATGCAAACGTGTTCTACGAGCTCGGTATCCGGCATTCGCTGCGCGAGAAATGGACAGTGCTGCTGCGTGCGCCGGGTGACGTTGTGCCGTTCGATCTGTTGACCGATCGCTATCTGCAATACGATCCGGCCAACCCCAAGGCGACCGTGCCCGCGCTGACCGCGACGATTCGCGCCAGCCTCGCATCGGAAGGCGACGACAGTCCGGTGTTCCGCTTGCTGCCGGCGATGAGCCCGCAGGATCCGAATGTTTTCCTCACGATTCCGCGCGAGTTCGGCGAAGCTTGCGCGCGCGCCGTTGCCGATGACCGCACCGGCGATCTCGCATTGCTCGGCCAGGAAGCGCACGGCTGCGAATGGGAGACGGCGGGACTGCGGCTGATCGGTAACGCGCAGATCGATGCGCGCGACTACGAGGGTGCGCGCGTGAGCTGGGAAGCCGTGCGCAGCAGCGACGTCGACGACATCGAAGCGAACCTGCGGCTCGGTACGGTGTATCAGCGGCTCGGCGATCTACCGCGATCCGACGCGGCGGTGGCGCGCGCGCTCAAAGCCGGCGTGCGACGACCGCACGATCGGGCCGAAGCATTCGCGTCGCGTGGGCGAAACGCGAAAATGCGCTGGGTGCAATCCTGGCGCGGCGCTCCGCCCGATACATGGGCAACGAAGGCGCTCGAGTCGCCGCTGCTGCGCGAGGCCTACCGCGGCTACAAATGCGCGTTTCTCGAAGATCTAAATGCGTTCTATCCCGGATTGAACGCACTTGGTTTACTGACGGTTACGGTGGCGCTAGCGCAACAGCAGCCGGAGGTCTGGGCGACGGTATGTGACGACGATAACGAACCCGCGACGCAGCTCGAGCAGTGTCAGCGCCGCCTGCGCTCTCTCACCGGCAGTCTGGAGTTTGCTCTGAAGGCAGCGAAGGGCAGGCAGGATCGCGATCAACCCGAGGATCGCTGGCTGCGCATTGGGCTTGCCGATCTCGGCTTGTACGGATCGCCGCGGCCGGCGCGCGTCGCGGCCGACTATCGCGCAGCACTGGTCGGCGCATCGGATTTCGAGACGCGGTCGGTGCGCGATCAGCTGCAGATTTTGATCGATCTAAGCGTGTGCAAGGAGAACGCAACCGCGGCGCTCGCCCAGTGTTCGCAGTTGGCGGCGGACACGACACCCGGCCGAATTCTCGTGTTTACCGGTCATCGCATCGATGAAGACGGCCGCGCCGTACCGCGCTTCCCGAAAGCAGCCGAGAGCGCCGCGCGCGATGCAATCCGCGTGGCGATTAAAAGCGAGCTCGCCGCGAACGGCGGTGTCGCGCTGGGATTGGCCGGCGGTGCAAATGGCGGCGACATTCTGTTCCATGAAGTGTGCTTCGAGCTCGGCGTGCCGACGCGCTTGTATCTCGCGGTGCCACCCGAGCAATTCATTCCGGTTTCGGTTGCGCCGGCCGGCCCGGACTGGATCGACCGGTTCAATCGATTGCTGGATCGCGAGCCGCCGCGCGTCTTGCAGGAGAGCGAAACGATGCCGAGCTGGCTCAGTCACAAATCGAAATACAATGTCTGGCAGCGAAACAATCTGTGGGTGCTGTTCAACGCATTGACGTGCGGTGCGCGCCGGTGCACCGCAATCGCGCTGTGGGATGGCGCCAGTGGCGACGGCGACGGCGGGACGCAGGATCTCGTCACCCAGGCACGATCGCGCGGTGCGAAAACCGTGACGCTGGATACGCGATCGCTGTTCGCTGCGCGCACCGTTTGAGATGAAACACGCCGAGATCCTTGAGCGATATTCACGAGAATACTTGAGCCGATGAGCACCGAAGCCAGCCTTGCCGGTACGGCCGCGATGAACGAGAAACAATATATTGAAGAACGTGTCGACGATCAGCTGAATTGGTACAGTCGCCGTGCCCGCGTGAACCGCAGTTGTTTTCGCTGGCTGCGCATCATCGAGATCGTGTTCGCCGCCAGCATCCCGCTGTTCACCAGCTTGCTTGTGCGGGAGCCGCAGATGACGATTGTCATCAGCGCCGTCGGCGTGTTGATCGTCGTGATCTCGGGCGTATTGGGTTTGTATAAATTTCAGGAGAACTGGATCGAGTACCGGATGACGGCCGAGCGATTGAAGCACGAGAAGTATATGTTCCTTACACGTACCTCGCCGTACGACAAGGAACGTGCTTTTGGAATTTTGGTTGAACGCATCGAAGCAGAGCTTGCCAAAGAGGGCATCAGCTGGGGCGGGTACATCCGTCAGCCAGCGACGACGCCTGCCAGCGCAACCGTGTCGAGTCCGGAATAGTCCGAGCCC
>JBBRGM010000407.1:0-4567 GCA_038240725.1 Burkholderiales bacterium
GCGTGGAACGTCATCACATAGTACAGATGGCGCCGCTGTTCCGCGGAGACCGGAACAATCTGCGGAAAGCAACCCGAAACCAGCCGCTTCGCGAGCCATTCTTCAGTCAGCAGCGCTTCGCAGCTTGCGCGATCGTCCGCAAGGATCGGCTGCAAAGTTTTGAGCGTGAGCTGCTGTCCGGAGGGCGAGCGCACGCGATAGAGCAGCGTTGCACGCGATTCGTGGATTCGTTCGATTACCTCGAACTCGTCGAGGCGCTGCCCGGCAGCGAGCCGAGGCGGCACTTTAAGTTTCAGTCCCGCATTCAGTACGTCGCGCCACCCATCCGCAGGGACGTCGTCTACGCGTACGATCAGCGCGCTGGCGTTATCCTCGCCACCTTTTCGCAAAGCGAGATCGACCAGATCAGAGGCGAGGCGCTGAGGCTCGTCGGGCGACCGTAATGCCTCACCGATATGGGCGTCGCCGAGCGGCTGCCAAACGCCGTCGCTGCACAGCAGGAACACATCCCCGGCATTCAGCTCGCCATCCGTGTAGTCCATGACTAGATGATGATCGAGGCCCATCGCACGTTTGAGCACGTGACGCATATCGGGCCGATCCCAAACGTGGTCGCGGGTCATCTGCTCGCACTCGCCACCGCGCAGGCGATAGATCCGCGTGTCACCGACATGCGCGATATACCAGCGCCTGCCTCTGAGCACGAGTGCACTTAGGGTGGTGGCCATACCCGCGAGATCCGGGCGTGAGGTGCTGTGCGCCACCAGCCAGGTATTGACCGCGGTGAGCACGCGATCGAGCGCGTGCGGGATTTCCCATGTGACGGGTGTTGCATAGTAGTCGGACAGCAATCCACACACCGCCTGCTCGGCTGCTTCGCGGCCGCCGGCATTGCCGGACACGCCGTCGGCGACTGCGAGCACGATGCCCCGCTCCGCCAGTTCTGCACCCACTGGCGTGACCGCGCCGACGAAATCTTCGTTGCGCTCGCGACTACCGGTCGCGCTTGCGTGTCCGACTCGAACCGCTAGCGCGGTCGACTCGGCTGCAATCGAGCTCGCAAATGCGGCGCGCGAGCTCATCTCGTTCGTGCGCGCACGGCCGCTAGATCTTGGCCATCGCGACGTGAGCTGCGCCCCAAGTGGTGCGCCAACGGGTCTTCACGCCGGTCAGCCCGACTAACGCGGTCACCGCGAGTCCAGCGAATATCACGAACCCGACCTGGTAGTTACCCGTGAGTTGTTTCGAGTAGCCGAGCGAGGCAGCCAGATAGAAGCCGCCGATGCCCCCGGCCATACCGACCAGCCCCGTCATCACGCCGATCTCCTTACGAAAGCGCTGTGGAACGAGTTGAAAAACGGCGCCGTTGCCCATGCCGAGCGACAGCATCGCCAGCACGAATACAACGAGTGCCATCCATGCTTGCGGCAGCCCTACGCTAACCAACACCAGCATCGACGCCGCCACAGCGTATACGAACAACAAAGAGCGCACGCCGCCGATGCGATCCGCGACCAAGCCGCCGATCGGACGCACCAGCGAACCAGCGAACACACACGCTGCGGTGAAATATCCTGCGGTGACTGGCGGCAGGCCGTACTGATCGTTGAAGTAGATCGTGAGCGATGACGCAAGCCCGACGAAGCCGCCGAAGGTCACACTGTAGAAGAACATGAACCACCACGCATCGCGATCTTTGAGCACCTTGAGGTACTCCGACAGATGTTTGGACGGCGGACACTCCGGGCTGTCTTTTGCCAGCAGCATAAACGCGACCAGCACCACTGCGAGCGGGATCGCTGCAAGACCGAGCACATTTTGCCATCCGACCCAGAGCGCCAGCGTTGGTGCGAACAGCGCCGCGAACACGGTACCTGAATTGCCCGCGCCTGCGATGCCGAGCGCCGCGCCCTGGTGCTCAGGTGGATACCAGCGTGATGCCAATGGCAAGGCGACGGCAAACGACGCGCCGGCTACTCCCAGTCCGAGCCCGAGAAACAGCACCTTCTGATACGTGTCTACGCCGACGAGCCATGCCAACAAGAGCGTGGCGATGACGATGACTTGCGCGATGACGCCGGTCAGCCTGGGCTTTAGATGATCGACCATGACACCAAGCGCCAGACGCAGCAGTGCGCCCGCGAGCACAGGTGTCGCGACCATCAAGCCTTTCTGTGCGGCTGTGAGGCCAAGGTCTCTGGAGATCTGCACACCAAGCGGGCCCAGCATCACCCACACCATGAAGCTCAAGTCGAAATACAAAAAAGCGGCCAGCAAAGTCGGCCAGTGGCCGGACTGCAAGAAGGATCTATTCATACACGGGTCCTTGCGCGCTCAATGTCAGAATAAGCGCTGTTGGCGAACGCGCGCACGACGCGCTCGCTCGCGCGTGGGATCAATACTCAGATCAGCAAAAAGATGTCGCCGGCATCGATCTTCACCGGGAACGTACGCGTGCAGCCTTCGTCGGGCAGCACGGCATTGCCGTCATCGAGGCTGACATTCCAGTTGTGCAACGGACAGGCGACATGCCGCGAGAACACGATTCCCTGCGACAGCGGTCCACCTTTGTGCGGACAGCGATCGAGCAACGCAAATACCTCGTTTGCTTCGTTGCGAAAAATCGCGATGTCGCCATCCGCAGCTTTCACCACGCGCGCGCCGAGCATAGGAATATCGTCGAGCTTGCAGATCTTTCGCCAACTAAGCTGGAGTGCGGCTGCCGTCGTGCTCATAGGGTGATCTCCGCGAATTCGTGCGCAGCCGCGCCTTTCACACGCTCGACCCACGGATCTTTCTCGCCCTGCAGCGCGTACAGCAACCGCTCGTAGAGCGCTTGTCGTCCCGCGGCGTCCTCGACGACGCGCTGTTTGACGTAATCGAGCCCAACCCTTTGCAAGTAGTGCACGGTGCGGTCGAGGTAGCGCGCCTCTTCGCGATAGAGTTGAATGAACGCGCCGGCGTATACGAGCACGTCTTCGGCGGTCTTGAGTTTCACCAGGAACTGCGCGACCTCGGTCTTGATCCCGCCGTTACCGCCGACGTAGATCTCCCATCCCGAATCGACGCCGATTATCCCGATGTCCTTGATGCCGGATTCGGCACAGTTACGCGGACAACCGGATACGGCCATCTTGACCTTATGCGGCGCATACATTCGAGAGAACGCTTTCTCCAGATCGATCCCTAAGCGCGTGGAGTCCTGCACGCCGAACCGGCACCACTCGGACCCCACACACGTCTTCACCGTGCGCAGCGCTTTGGCGTACGCGAAACCCGAAGGCATATCGAGGTCGGCCCACACCGCAGGCAAGTCCTGTTTTTTCACGCCGAGCAGATCGATGCGCTGGCCGCCGGTGACCTTGACCGTTGGGATCTTGTATTTGTCCGCGACGTCGGCGATGCGCCGTAGCTCGGCCGCCGTGGTGACACCGCCGAACATGCGGGGGATCACGGAATAGGTCCCGTCCTTCTGGATGTTCGCGTGCGCGCGTTCGTTGATAAAGCGCGACTGCGGATCGTCGCGCGCTTCATGCGGCCAAGCAGCGGTGACGTAATAGTTGAGCGCGGGGCGACAGCTCGCGCAACCGGTGGGCGTGCGCCATTCGAGCGCTTTCATCGCTGCCGGTATCGACACCAGCCGCGCTTCCCGGATCGAGGCGCGCACCTGCTCGTGCGTGCGATCTGTGCAGCCGCACATCGGCTTGTTTGCATTGGCTTGCGGCGTGTAAGCCCCGCCGACGGTGGAAGCCAGGATTTGTTCGACCAATCCAGTGCATGAGCCGCAGGAAGACGAAGCCTTCGTGTGTTTGCGCACCTCGTCGAGCGTGAATAAGCCCTTCTCCTTGATCGTCTTGGTGATTACGCCTTTGGTGATGCCGTTGCAGCCGCACACCTCCATCGTGTCGGGCATTGCCGCCGCCTTGCTCTGACCCTGATGCCCGCTGTTGCCCAGATGGGCTTGTCCGAACATCAGGTGATCGCGGATCTCGGCAACGTTGTGGCCGTCGCGCATGAGTTGGAAGAACCAGGCGCCATCCCCGGTGTCGCCATACATCACCGCGCCGAGGATTCGATCCTCGCGAATAACCAGCTTTTTGTAGACACCGCCGGCCGAGTCATGCAACACGATCTCTTCGGTGTCGCTGCCGCCGGTGAAGTCACCAGCGGAAAATAGGTCGATGCCGGTCACTTTGAGCTTGGTCGAAGTCACTGAGCCTTGATAGCGGCCGATGCCGAACTGCGCCAGATGCGTCGCGCACACCTTCGCCATCTCGAACAGCGGCGCGACCAGTCCATAGGTCGAGCCGCGATGCGCGACGCACTCGCCCACGGCGTACACGCGCGGATCATGCGTCTGCATCGTGTCGGTCACCACGACGCCGCGGTTGCAGTGCAAGCCGGCAGACTTCGCAAGATCGATGTTCGGCCGAATGCCGACTGCCATCACTACTAAATCGGCGGCGACTTCGCTGCCGTCCTTGAACTTCACCGCCGTCACCCGGCCATTTTCACCGACTAGTTCCGCAGTCTGTTTTTCCAGCAAGAAGTTGAGCCCTTTCTCTTC
>JBBRGM010000408.1:0-4562 GCA_038240725.1 Burkholderiales bacterium
CGGCGCGGGGACCCGTTGCAGGAATAGATCCGGTTGCGAGTTATGGCTCGCCGCTTGCGATTCCAGATCGGCAAGCCGCTTTCTCGCGGCGCGCAGAACGCTCGCCGGGATGCCCGCCAGCTGCGCCACTTGAATGCCGTAGCTCTGCGACGCCGGGCCTTCCTCGACGCTGTGCAGGAACACGATGCGCTCCTTGTGCTCAACCGCGTCCAAATGCACGTTCGCGACTTCGCGATACTCCTGCGCGAGCTGCGTCATTTCAAAATAGTGCGTCGCGAATAACGTGTACGCGCGATTTTTCTCGGTGAGATGTCGCGCCACAGCCCACGCCAGTGCGAGCCCGTCGAACGTAGAGGTGCCGCGGCCGACTTCGTCCATCAGCACTAGACTTTCGCGCGTTGCGTTGTGCAGAATGTTGGCGGTCTCGGTCATCTCCACCATGAACGTCGAGCGGCCGCCGGCGAGATCGTCGGCGGCACCGATGCGCGTAAAGATCGCATCGACCGGCCCGAGGCGAGCCGACTTCGCCGGAACGAAGCAGCCGCAATGTGCGAGCAGCACAATCAGCGCGGCCTGCCGCATGTAGGTGCTTTTGCCGCCCATGTTGGGGCCGGTGATCAGCAGCAGCTTCCGCGTTGGCGAAAAACGCAGATCGTTCGGCACGAAGCTGTCGACTTGATGCTCGACGACGAGATGACGGCCGCCTTCGATCTCGATCGCTTCGTGTTCCGCAAAAGTCGGTCGAGCCAGCGAGCACGCCACAGCGCGCTCTGCGAACGTGGCCAGCACATCGAGCTCTGCAAGCGCGCTTGCGAGTTGCAGCAGAGCAGGGATGTGAGTTGCGATCGAATCCAGCAGTTGATCGTAGAGCAGCTTCTCACGCACCAGCGCGCGTTCCTGCGCCGACAGTGCCTTATCTTCAAACGCTTTGAGCTCGGGCGTGATGTAGCGCTCGGCATTCTTCAGCGTTTGCCGGCGCCGATAGTCGTCCGGCACACGCGCGCTGTTAGCCTGCGACACTTCGATGTAGAACCCGTGCACGCGGTTGTACTCGACGCGCAGATTTGGGATGCCGGTGCGCCCGCGCTCGCGCGTTTCCAGATCGAGCAGAAAAGCGCCATGATCGGTTTGCAGCGCGCGCAATTCATCGAGCTCGGCGTCGAAGCCGTCAGCGATGACGCCGCCTTCGCGCGCGAGCGCGCTCGGTTCGGTTTTGAGTGCGCGCACCAGTAATTGGTACAAATCGACGCGGGGTTGCGCCTGCGCGCACAGTTCGCTGACTCGAGGGCTCGGGCGCGCGGCTGCAAGCTCGCTTTGCAGCTCGGGCAGCAGAGCTAATGTTGCGCGCAGACCAGCGAGATCGCGCGGACGCGCGCTGCACAACGACACGCGTGCCGTGATGCGCTCGACGTCCGCGGTCTGCTTCAACAGTTGCCGCAGCGGGATGAATGCACTCACGCCCGCGGTGCCGATTAGAATCTCAGTGGCATCGAGCCGCTGCTCGAGCGCCACGCGATCGCGCAGCGGATGATGCAGCATGTGGAAGAGCATGCGGCTGCCGCCGGAGGTGACGCACGTATCGAGCAATGACAACAAAGTCGGCTCGCGCTCGCCGCGCAGCGTTTCGCTGATTTCCAGATTGCGGCGCGAGATGGCATCGAGGCGCACGTAGGACGACGAATGCTCCACTTGCAAGGCGCGCACGTGTGCGAGCTCGCCGCTCTGCGTCACGCGGCAATAGTCGATCAGCGCGCCGGCCGCGCACAACGCCGGTCCCAAGCCGTCGCATCCGAATCCCGACAGGTCTGCCGTCCCGAATTGCTTGGCCAGCAAACGAACTGCGGAGTCCTGCTCGAAGCGCCAGGCCGGCAGACGGTTGATCACAGTATTAACGCTGTCGGGGAGTGCGTCTTCGCCTTCGCTCACCAGAATTTCGGCGGGCTTCAACCGTTCGAGCTCCGACGTCAAATTGTCCGGATGCGTTTCGAGCACGCGGAATTGGCCCGACGCAAGACTAATCCACGCCAATCCGAGCAGAGACTTGCTGCGGCTGACGGCCAGCAGCAGGCTCTCACGTTTATCGTCGAGCAGCGATGCCTCGGTCAACGTGCCCGGCGTCAACACGCGCATCACGCGTCGCTCGACCGGGCCTTTCGCCGCGGCCGGATCGCCGATCTGTTCGCAGATCGCAACCGATTCGCCGAGCTTGATCAACCGCGCGAGATACTGTTCGGCGGCGTGATACGGCACACCCGCCATCTTGATCGGCTGCCCGCCGGATGCGCCGCGCTGCGTGAGCGTGATGTCGAGCAGCCGCGCGGCCCGTTCCGCATCTTCGAAGAACAGCTCGTAGAAATCGCCCATGCGATAGAACAGCAAGGTGTCCGGATGCTCGGCCTTGATCCGGAGGTATTGCTGCATCATGGGTGTATGCAGATTTGCGGGGACGTCGTTCAAGCGGGTTCTGGAAGGTAAGGATGGATCGACAAGGATCTGGACGATTTCAGCTCAGCATCGATCGACATGGCGCTGCCGATGCGGGCGATTGCGTCCTTTGCAAGATGATACCGAGAAAACGGAAAGGATCCGACCCGGGCTGCCCATTCAGCGTTTGCTGGGTACTCGCGCGTGATCCACGGCGGTACGCCGTTCGTGTAGAACCTGCGCTGCCGCCGATGGCGTTGTAATCTCGTCGCAACCTATTCGAGTTGGAAAGTCGTACGCCGTCACGTTGAAACCCGTCAGGTTGAAACCTGGCGCGTAAGCCCCAACGTTTGCGCAAGCGTAAGCTGGATGTCTCGCTCGACGCGCGAGTACTGTGCTGGAGCACAGATTGCCGACAACCCTGCAATTGAGGTCTACAAAATGGCAGCTGCAAACGCAAGCAAATCCGGGTCGTTCAAAATCGGCGGCGATATCGAAATTCATCGACTCGGGTTCGGCGCCATGCGCATCACCCGTCGCGGTATCTGGGGTCCACCGGCCGATAAGGCAGAGGTGCTTCGAACGTTGCAGCGTCTGCCTCAACTCGGCGTCAATTTCATCGACACCGCCGACTCTTACGGCCCTGACGTCTCCGAGGCACTCATTCGCGAAGCGCTGCACCCTTACGAGAAGACGTTAATAGCGACCAAGGCCGGGCTGACGCGAAGCGGCCCGGACGCTTGGGCTCCCGACGGTCGCCCCGAATATCTGCGCCAGCGTGCCATCGAAAGCCAACGCAAGCTCGGTGTCGAGCGGATCGGACTGTGGCAGCTGCATCGCATCGACAAGAAAATTCCGCGTCAGGAACAGTTCGACGCAATCAAGTCTTTGCAAAACGATGGGATCATCCTGCATGCTGGGTTGAGCGAAGTGTCGGTCGCCGACATCGAAGAAGCATCGAAGACCTTCAAGGTCGCGACGGTGCAGAATCGCTATAACCTGGTCGATCGTACCAGCGAAGACGTCCTCAACTATTGCGAGCTGCAAGGCATCGGCTTCATTCCCTGGTTCCCGCTCGGCGCCGGAAATCTCGCGAAGCCCGGTACGATGCTCGACAAGATCGCCAAGGTCCACAACGCGTCGCCCAGCCAGATTGCACTGGCCTGGATGCTGAAGCGAAGCCCGGTGATGCTGCCGATCCCCGGCACATCGAAGGTCTCGCACCTCGAGGAGAACGTGGCCGCGGTCGAAGTCGAACTATCCGATGAGGCGTTTGCAGCGCTCGATCGCGAAGGCGAAGCAGAATTTCAAAGATCGTAGATGTGCAATGACAGCACGGAGGGAGAGACAATCATGGAAAAGACAATGGAAAAAACATTCGCAGTAACGCGTACCGATACCGAATGGCGGCGAATGCTGACCTCTGAGCAATATCAGGTCATGCGGATGCACGGGACCGAGGCACCGGGAAGTTGCGCACTGCTGCAGGAAAAGCGGCCCGGGCGCTTTGCATGCGCTGGTTGCGACACGCCGTTGTTCGAATCGAAACTGAAATTCGAGAGCGGCACCGGCTGGCCGAGCTTCAACGATCCGATCGCCGACGCCGTCGAGACAACCGTAGACCGTTCGCACGGCATGGCCCGCACCGAAGTGCATTGCGGGACGTGCGGAAGCCATCTCGGACACGTGTTCGAAGACGGTCCGCCGCCGACGCATCTGCGCTATTGCATCAACGGCGTCGCGATGAATTTCAAGCCGACGTGACGGAAGTTAGGTCGGCGATCGCAAGCGTGCGCGCGTTTCCTTCCAAGGGTGGCGTAGCGCACATGCATCGAGCCTTGTGAGAGCGGCAGCCCCGCCGTGGGCTAATTTGAATCCAGCGTGCGCTGCCGCTCCGCAAGTGCAGCGATCAACGCGACATCAGCCATCTCGAAAGCGTCGTCAGGCTTAGATCCGCGCACTTCGTAGTAAAGATCACGACCGAGCTTCACGATCTGCGCGTTGTAGCTCGACGCGCGTTCGGCGATCGTGACCGCACGATCGAGAACGTCGGGACTTGGAACCACTTCGTTCACGAGACGCAGTTCCCGGGCTTCCTGTGCATTCAACAGCCGCGCGTTGTAGACCAGATCGAAAAA
>JBBRGM010000409.1:0-4562 GCA_038240725.1 Burkholderiales bacterium
AGCCGCCGATCGTCGCGCTGAGGTCCACGATCAAATGTGCGTCGAAATGCTGTGCCACCGCGTCGAACACCGACTGCGGCACGTGAATGTCGCGCGTCATCGACTCTGCGTAGTCGAGCACGGCACGATCCGCCGCATCGAACAACGTGGACTCGCGCCAACCCGGCAACGCATCGAGCTGCGCTTGCGATAAGCCGGCCGAGAGCGCGAACGGAACATGCTGGCGAAACTCGTAGTCAGCGCCGTTGACGACTGCGATCACCATAATGGCGAGCTCACGATAGCGATCGGGCAAGTCGCTTTGCTGCCGAATCACGGTAAAGAACTGCAGCCACGCTTCGGCGATCTTCGGGCTGTTCAACAGAACGCGATAGAGATTGAGGAGCTTGCCGCCGCGCTCTTTGCGAATGCGATCGGCCAGCGGTTTGAGCTGCGGATGACTGGTGTCGTCGATGTAGGGAACGCGTGCCATGGCTTAAGCGTCGTGATCGGTTAGATAGTGATTATCGTTGTCGAGTATATGTGTGTGTTGCCGCATTCGGTATGCGCAGCGGTGCAACACGCACGCGCGCACTTTGTTACTCGTTATGGAGGCGCGCCTCGAATCCGGCGCGCGCCAACGCTTGGATGACTTGCTGAACGTGCTCATGGCCTCGAGTTGCCAGCACGAAGTCTACTTCCGCCGCGCGAATCGGTGCGTTGGTGAACGCGCGTTGATGATGCACTTCTTCGATATTGGCGTTGGCTTGCGCGAGGCACGTCGCCACCTCGACCAGCGCACCAGGCACATCGCGCAGCACGATCTGCAAGCGCGTGAGACGTCCCGCGCGGACCATGCCGCGCTCAATGATATCGGACAGCATAAGCGGGTCGATGTTTCCGCCGCACAGCACGATTCCGACTTTGCGCCCGGCAAAGCGTTGCGGATAGCGCAACAGGCAAGCGAGGCCGGCCGCACCGGCGCCCTCGACGACCGTCTTTTCGATCTCCAGCAGCAGAACGATGGCCTGCTCGATGTCGCTTTCGTCGACCAGCAACACCTCGCTCACCAAAGCGCGCACCAGCGGCAAGGTCAACGTACCCGGCTGCTTCACCGCGATGCCATCGGCGATCGTGGTGTTGCCGAACTTCGGCGTGATGCCTTTGAGCATCGCATACATCGACGGAAACCGCTCCGTCTCGACACCGATCACCTCGATCGCGGGATTGATCGCTTTCGCCGCTGTCGCAATACCGGAAATCAGCCCGCCACCGCCGATCGAAATCACCAGCGCGTCCAAGTCCGGCTGATCGGCGAGCATCTCAAGGCCGATCGTGCCTTGCCCGGCGATGATCTTTTCGTCGTCGTACGGATGCACCATCGTCAAGCCACGTTCTTGCGCAAGGCGATGCGCCGTCGCGCTGGCATCGTCGAACATCTCGCCTTCCAGCACAATCTCGGCGCCGAATGCACGCGTCTGCTCCACTTTCACGGTCGGCGTGTGCCGTGGCATGACGATGACTGCGGGAATACCCAGGCGCTTTGCGTGATACGCCACGCCCTGTGCATGATTGCCGGCGGAAGCGGCGATGACGCCACGCAATCTCTGGTCGGGAGAGAGCGACACGAGCTTGACCAGCGCGCCGCGTTCTTTGAACGATGCGGTGAATTGATGGTTCTCGAACTTCAAGTAGACCTGGGCGCCCGTGATTTCGGAGAGCGTGCGAGACAAACGCAGAGGCGTTTCGATGATTGCGCCGGCAACGATTGCGGCGGCGTCTCGGACGTCTTGATAGCTGACAGTCATGTTATCTTCTAGCCGGAATTTTACCTGACGAGGCCACCGAATCGACGCATATGTGAACGGGCGGGGGCTCGTGAAAACCGAGCGATATAGACCACCAGCGCCGCACACTTGCGGGCGTAATCATAGCAGTCGCGCCAGCCTGCCATCGGCTGCGCACCGGTGCGCCGGGCCACTCTAACAGGGATCGAATGTTGCCGAGCCGAACAGTCTCGACTGGCCGTTTGCGCGCCGCTGCTCGCGCCATGCTCGAACGCCGCGCCGACATTCGCAGCGGCGAGCTGGCGATGACGCTCTGGTCGTTTGCCTATTTCTTCTGCCTGTTATGCGGTTATTACGTGCTGCGGCCGGTGCGCGACGAGATGGGTATTCAAGCGGGCGTACGCAATCTGCCCTGGCTGTTCTCGGCGACTTTTTTCGCCATGCTCGTCGCGGTTCCGATATTCGGCTGGGTTTCATCGCGCTTGCCGCGGCGGCGCTTCGTGCCCTACACGTATTGGTTCTTCGTCGGCAATCTGCTGTTGTTCTTCGTGTTGTTCAAAAACGGCGTAGCGCTCGCTGCGACGACCAAGGCATTTTTCGTCTGGGTCAGCGTGTTCAATTTGTTCGTGGTGTCGGTGTTCTGGAGCTTCATGGCAGATATTTACCGGACCGAGCAGGCGCGCCGCTTGTACGGCTTGATCGCCGCGGGCGGGAGTGCTGGCGCGATCGCCGGGCCAGCGCTGACTACCGTGCTGGCCGCGCCGCTGGGTCCGATCAATTTGCTGCTGGTCTCAACTGCGTTTCTGCTCGGCGCGATCGCGTGCATCCAGCGTCTGGCGCAAAGCTCGACCGCTGCAACTTCGAGCGACGTCGGGGCTGATCGCAAACTCGGCGGCGGTGTGTTCGACGGCATGCGAATAGTCATCAGATCGCCGTATCTGCTCGCGATCTGCGGCTACGTGATGCTCTACAGCGTCCTTTCCACGTTCCTCTACTTCAGCAGCAGACGATCGTGCAGGAATCGATCGCTACGAGCGAGCAGCGCACAGCGCTTTTCGCGGGGATCGATCTTGTGGTCAACGTGCTTACGCTGTGCTTGCAGATATTTGCGTTCACCCGCTTTTTGCGCTGGTTCGGCATTGCCGGTGGCTTGGCGCTGCTCCCGCTATTTTCGGTTGCAGGATTTATCGCGCTGGGGTTGCTGCCGACATTGATCGTGCTGGTCGCCTTCGGCGTACTGCGCAGAGCGGGAGAATTTGCGATTTCCAAGCCGGCGCGCGAAACTCTGTTCAATGCGCTGTCGCCTGAAGAAAAATACAAAGCGAAAAACTTTATGGACACCGCGGTGTACCGTGGCGGCGATGTGGCGAGCGGCTGGTTGTTCCAGGGTCTGCACCAGGCACTCGGACTTGGGCTCTCCGGGATCTCATTCGTCGCGGCACCGTTGGCATTGAGCTGGGCCGCGATCGGCTTGTGGCTGTCGCGGCGGCATCGAGTAGCCACGGCCGCCGCGCTCGCGCACCCGACGTTAACGTCAGAGGAGAAATGAACATGCTCGCAATTCCATTCACTGTCGGACGGCGCGCAGCACTAAAGAATCTTGCGGGTGCCGGCGCCTGTCTTGCGATGAGCAATCTCGACGCGCAGCCAACACCCGCGTCCGACGCGCGCATCATGCGGCCGATTCCGTCGACCGGCGAGCAGCTGCCGGTCATCGGCCTCGGCACGTACCAGGCTTTCGATGTCGGTTCAGGGGAATCGGAGCGGGCGCCGCTGAAAGACGTGTCGCGAAAGTTCGTGCAGATGGGCGGCACGCTGGTAGACAGCTCGCCGATGTACGGCCGCGCCGAAGCGGTCGTCGGCGATCTCGTCGCCGAGCTCGGATTTCGCCGCTCGCTTTTCCTTGCGACGAAAGTCTGGACCAGCGGCAGAGCGGCCGGCATCGCGCAAATGGAGACTTCGTTCAAGCTGCTGCAAACGCAGACGATGGATCTCATGCAGATCCACAATCTGGTCGACGCCAAAACGCACACGGCGACGTTGAAGGAGTGGAAATCGCAGGGGCGCGTTCGCTACATCGGCATCACCCATTATCAGGAAGGCGCTTACGACGATCTCGAACGCTTGATCAAAACACGCGACTACGATTTCGTGCAGCTCAACTACAGCATCGCCGAACGCGAAGCCGAGAACAGCGTGCTGCCGCTCGCGCAGCAGATGGGCGTCGCGGTAATCGCCAACCGGCCGTTCGCGAAAGCGAGCCTGTTCTCGAAAGTAAAAGGCAAGAGCGTGCCGGAATGGGCGAAAGAATTCGACTGCACGACCTGGGCGCAATTTTTTCTGAAGTACATCGTGTCGCACCCAGCGCTCACGTGTGCGATCCCGGCGACTGGCAACCCCAAACACCTGGCTGATAACATGATGGCGGGCGTCGGGAAGCTGCCCGATGCACAGACGCGACTGCGCATGGCGAAGTTTGTTGACGAGCTATGAGCGGACTGCGAACGCCATCCTTATTAGCGCGTAGGCTAACGTGCTTGCACGTCAGCGTTCGTGGACAGCTAATCCGCGCGCCCCGCTGCGGCCCGATCCGCCAGCACCAGCGCATTCTCCTGCCGCACTCGTCCCGCCGGAATAGCCGGATCGCCGGCGCGCAACCGCTCGAGCATCGCAGTTTTCTCCGCACCCGTGACGACCCACAAGATCGTGCGAGCGCGGTTGATCGTCGGCAACGTCAGCGTCATGCGGCGCCGCTTCTGGTAGATGCCCGTCACTGCAACGTCGAGATCAGCGACA
>JBBRGM010000410.1:0-4559 GCA_038240725.1 Burkholderiales bacterium
CCGCGACCGGAGCGCCGGAGGACCATGTGCAATCAATCCTCGATCGCATGAGGAGATGGGGGACATACAAATCCAAGTGCGAACGCAAGAAAGTCGGCCCAGCCACAGGATTTGGCGGCGATCGTGTTGCAGAATCAGCAATCCGTAGAGCAGTCGGAATGAGATTGGCGGAACCACGAATAGGTCCATCGACGCGATGCCGTCGGCATGATTGTGAAGGAACGTCTTCCACCCCTGGGACGGTGGTCGCCTTCCCCCCACCATATACTTTGCAACGGTGGTTTGTCCGACATCGACGCCGAGCTTGAGAAGCTCGCCATGAATCCGTGGTGCGCCCGATAATGGGTTGGTGACACTCATCTTGCGAATGAGCTGACGGACTTCCAGCGGGGTCTTTGGACGTCCACCGCGGTCTTGATTTCCAGCGCCACTTCAAGGCGCTACCAAGAGCGCTTCGCGCGGGAACGGGAGGAGTTTGCAGCGTCCCTGCTGAAAAGGATGCAGGAGCGGTCGATGGCACCGCAGCGCCGTTGAGGTTGATGCAGAGATAATCGCTTGTGCCGCGCCGCGAGTTGAAACAGGGGAAATCTCACGATGCTGCGTATTGGCGCCGTAATCAGCCTGATCATCCGCGTGCTCCCAGCAGTGGGTCAGCAACAAAATAATCCCAGGAGTTATAACCGCGACTCTTTTTTCGGTCCCGAGCACTATTCTCAAGCAAGGCGCGGAAACGACAATCGTGATACAATTGAGTTGTGTCGCGCACCGACAAAAACCACTTCAGGCGAAGTGGTTCCTGGCCCGAAGCACATCATTAAGTGCCGTCGCAATGGGGTCTACCGCTTATCAGATGCTGCAAGAGCGGCCTTCCGCGAGGGGATAGACGCGGCCGAAGCCGGCCACTTTGCTCCAGAGGACGAGATGGACGAATTCTATCGTCTGCATCGCAATCCCTAGAGGTAGGAGACTGCGCGGCTGCCAAGTTCGACCAAGTATGCTATACTGGAGCGTATGACAAAACTGCTCGACGAAGCCATAGCCAAAGTCTCTCAATTGCCTGAGGCGACACAGCTAAGCATCGCCGAGGATCTAATTGCCCGCGTGAAAGACGTTGAGCGTCTTCGGGCCGAGCTGCAAAAGGGGATTGCATGGACGCCTCTAAGAAGTCGTCGAGTGCTCGGAATGCGGGTTGACCGTGCGCCCGCTGGCAGTAATGCTGGATGTGTAGTCCGCGCGCCCGTCCAGCAGACACACAAGCTCGATCAGGCGCGGATGAAATGGCAATTGCAACAGCGTTTGCGCAAAGCTGCCTGCAGCGATCTCTTCCAGGGTCGCGAGGGCGCCGGTCCAACGCCACGTGCCGACTTGGAACAACACGATACGATGGCGCTGCGTCAATGATCTGTTGAGTGCGTTCCGATCGAGATGATGATAGAGCTCATGCGCGAGAAATATCGGGCCGCATCGAGTGTCGGGAAGCGCGTCTCGTAGCGTGCTGTCCGCCATGCGACGGTCCAAATCAGCGATAGCGTGCCGGTAGAGCACGATGTGCAACGGCCGGTCCACATATTCCGCAAATACCACCGTCGTGCCGTAGCCGCCGTTCGACCAGCAGTCGATCACGGGTATCGCGAGGTGCGCGGCAATCTCGCACGGGTCGCGGCTCCATTGCAACGCTGCGCAGTCCGCTTGCGCACGGCCATCCGCGAGTGCGATGTCGGCGAGATGATGCAGATCGTCCGGCGGCAGGCGCGATGCCAAGCGATCCGCGCACAGCATCGAGAAGGCGAGATCGTGAGCGGACGGCGCGATCGGAGCTGCACTCTGCTGCCGCGTAACGGTGCTCGACGCACTCATATACCGCGCGCACCCTGCACGCTGATAAACGCGACCGGCGTTTCTGGTGCCAGGCCTTCGAGCTCGCTGCCGCCGATGGCAAGCGCCTGGTCGAGCGCGGTTACGCCGGACAGATCGACCACGCGGCGACCGGAAATTACGAACATGTCGGGCGTGATGATGCTGTCGCCGTTGTAGATCGTCACCTGCTCCCACAACTGACGCAACTCGGCGAGACCGTTGCCGGCATTTGCACCGACCACAACGCCATCGCTGCGCTGGATACGAATGACGCCTTCGCGATCAACGGCACGAACCGGCGATCGGCGCGACTTGAAGAAGCGCCACTTGCGCTCTTCCACGTTACCCTGGAACACACGCATCTGATCGGTGGCGGCAACCAGACGCAAGCTCTCAGGCGCGAGGCCCATCGACGTCGCGGCGATGTTGCGCGCTTCGTCTTCGCTCACGTCTTTCAGCAGGTCCTGCGCACGCATTTCGGATGCACCCATCGCCGTCGCGCGCACACGTTGCGTCTGCGCGTCGACCTCGATCGTCACTTCCACATTTTCCGGCGCGGCGCCAAGCTTCACCACCGCGTCGAACGCTTCCCGCTTGATACGCTGCAGATCTTCCGGGCTCGGGTTGGGAATCACGCGCTCGACGCTTTCGCGAACCAGCGCAAGCGCAACGCCGATGGAGGAAATGACTTCGGCGTCCTGCGAAATCTTGAATGCCAACTTCATGCGATCGGCAACGAATGGAATCAACGCCGCCGCGCCGCCGCCCTCGCCCACCAGCATCGCCTGATCGCGGTCGAGCTTGTATTCCATCAGCAAACTCTCGACCACCGGAATGACTTTGGTCGAAGCCTTTTCCAGTATGCGCCGCGCGACTTCTTCTACCGGTACGCCGAGACGCTCGCTCAACGGCATCATGGCGCGGCGTGCAGCTTCGGCATTGCCGCGAGCATGCCAACCTTCCTTCACCAGACCGAGTACGTTCGCAGCGCAGGTATTGGTGATCGCATAGCGCGTGCCGCTACCCGTGCGAATTGCAACGTAGTCGTCGGGATCGCCGTCTTTCGGACGGAACAGCTCGAGCTGCGGATCTTCGATATCGGCAGGGTCGGCAAACGCCGAATACGGCAGCCCCGCGATGTGTGCGCTGCGCGGTCCGACGTCGGCGATGTCCTTGCCGCTCACGCGTACCATGCTGCCGCCGGCAATGCCGATCACGCGCACATCGAGGGAATTGACGTACGTGTCGTGACCACCCACCCGCGCATATTTCACCGTGGGGCGGCCATTGCGAATCACGCCGATGTTGGTGCTGGTGCCGCCAACTTCGAAGTAGATGCCGTCGGACACTTTCAGGTACATCAGCGCGCCGGCGACGCTTGCGGCTGGCCCCGATAACATCGTCACCGCGGGCCGGCGGCGCATTTCTTGAATGTCCATCACGCCGCCATCGCCGCGCATGATCATCAGCGGCGCGGCAATGCCGGCTTCGCGCACGCTGGCCTCGGTCATGTTCGCGGTGGCGATCATCTTCGGCAGAATGCTTGCGTTGATCACAGCGGTGCGCGTGCGTGTCGTGAGCCCGTAGAGTTTGGTGATCTCGTGGCCGCCGGTGGCAGCCATGCCCAGGCTGGTGGCGACGCGCATGACCATCTCTTCGCCGCTTTGATCGTCGACGCCGAATGCGCTGCTCGCGACTACGACCTCTACGCCTTCGGCGCGCAACTCTTCGAGCACTGCCCGCACCGAGTCTTCCGTTCGATTCTCGGTGGTGATAAAGCGGTGCAGCGGCCGCATGAAGCGTCCTGGCGCAAGCTCGATTTCCTTGATATTGCTCTGGCCCTTTGCCAGCAACGATTCGACGCGGCTCGCCATGCCGATAACGCCGACCGGCGCCACGTCGCCTTCGAGCAATGCGTTGGTCGCCTGCGTCGTGCTGTGTGCGAGGAACACGACGTCGCTCGGATCGGTGCCGGAACGCTGGAGCACGTTGCTGAATACCTCGATCACGCCTTTTGCGACGCCGCGCGGATCGGCGTGCGTCGTCAATACCGAGTACCGCTCGATGACTTCGAACGTACTGTTGTCGATCAGCACGGCTTTGGTGAACGTGCCGCCGACGTCGATGCCGATTCTGCAGGTCTTTCGCTGCGTCATGCTGAGGATGTCCTGTGCTGCAGACTAATCACTACGTCCGCTATCGCGCCGTCACTGACTGCCGCCCAGCATCGCGTAGCAAATGGCGGAATTGATCGCCACCATCAAACATCCGAACGGCAGTGCGGTTTTTAAGAACTGGCCTTGCGGCACTTTGGTGTAGCCGATGGTCCACAAGGTCCACGAGTTGGTCGGGTCGACGCTGCCCTGCATGATGGTCGGCGCGAGCCAGAGCGAATACAGGTACGCGATCGGGATATCGTGATTCGACAAGATAATCGCGAGCAACGCCGCGCCGGTGCCGACCACGACCATGGGACCGCGATAGATGCTCAATATGCCCCCGATCAATCCGAAGAACAGCGCCGCCTGCAGATTTGTATGCGGCAGGATCGGCGCGAAGATCGGCCGCAGCGCCTCTGAAATCTGCGGCATCTGCCCGGCGACGATGATCATCCCGCAGATGGTCCACAGCGCCGCAATGGTTGCGATGTCCGGAAAGGCATCGTAGAAGGTCTTATTGAACAGATTGAGCGCGCCCTGAAA
>JBBRGM010000411.1:0-4541 GCA_038240725.1 Burkholderiales bacterium
CATCACGCAATCGATTCAAGGCAGCGGCATCGGTGTCCTGCTTGCGAAACCCGGCATTGCGCCGGGTGATGTCGACTTGATTGCACCGCGCGGCGAAGTCAATGCAGGCGATGCGGGGATTCGCGTGGCCGGCAATTTGAACATCGCAGCATTGCGAGTGGGGGGCGCCGATAACATCCGCGTCGGTGGCGTTGCGAGCGGCGTGCCGGTAGCGCCGACAACCACGCTGGCCGCATCCAGCGCCGGTGTCGCAAATGCTGCGGCCGATGCAAGCAAAGCTGCAGAGCTGGCCAGTCAAACCATGGCGGCGGGAAACGATCTCGCAAAATCGACCTTCATGCCTTCGTTCATCACAGTCGAGTTGCTTGGATTGGGCACCGACGACGCGTCGCGAAACGAGAAAAATCCCGCGCAATAGTTCTCATGATTCCGATGGCGTACCAATTCGTCATGGCGCTGCAATCACAGTCCCTCAAGATAGGTCTTTAGGACTGATAACAACAGCCGCCGTGCCGACGATCGCCGTGGCAGATCCGCAAACGCAAGGAGCATGAGACTGGTCGCCTTGAAGTTCGTATTGGCAGCGTTACTCCTCGTACCGCATCTCGTGTCCGCCGCCTGGTGGGACGATGGCTGGGCCTACCGCAAGAAAATCACGCTCAACACCTCCAGCACCGGCGCAGATACTCGCGAAGCGCTGACCGACGTGCCGGTGCTCGTGCGCCTGCACACCGGCAATTTCGGATTTCTCGATGCGAAAGACGACGGTGGCGATGTCCGCTTCGTCGCCGCCGATGACAAGACGCCGCTCATGTATCACATCGAGCACTGGGATGCGGTCAACGAGCTGGCGCTCGTCTGGGTGCGCGTTCCGAAATTGTCGGCGGCATCAACGAACGAAGCGATCTGGATGTACTACGGCAATCCGAAAGCAGTGCGCGAAGACGCACCGAAATCGACTTATGACGCAGCGACTGCGCTGGTGTTGCACTTTGCCGGATCTGCCGGTGCCGTGGTGGATTCATCGCCGGCGCAGAACGCCGTCACAAATTCCGGCGGCACGCCGCTGCCGCAAGGACCTGTAGACGGTGCGCTCACGTTCAACGGTGCAAGCGAGTTGCGAGTCGCGGCCAGCGCCGCCTTGCACGTAACCGCGCAGAACGGACTGACGTTCGCAGCTTGGGTGCGCATACCGGCACCGCAGAGCGACGCTGTTGTGGTGTCGTTCGGGCAAGGGCCGGATAGTTTCACCGTCGGCATCGCGGGATCGAAAGCATTTGTGCGCACGGGCGCGGCGCGCGCACTGAGCGACAGCGATCTCTCTTTGGCTACCTGGCATCACCTCGCCGCTACGCTGGGTGGCGGTAAGGTTATTTTATTCGTCGATGGCAAGCCGGTCGCAGAGGCCGCGGCGACGCCCGCCGATGTGCAAGGCGATGCAACCGTCGGAACGCGATTGAAAGGCGACGTGGACGAGGTGCAGCTGCATACCGTGGCCCGGTCGCCCGATTGGATCAAGACGGCCTGGGCCGGACAAGGCGCCGATGCGCGGTTGCTGAGCCTCGGTCAGGACGAGCAGGCGGCCGGTGGCGGCCACTCTTATTTTCGCATCCTGCTCGGCGCCGTCACACTGGACGGCTGGGTCGTCATCGCCATTCTCGGTGTGATGATGGTGATCAGCTTCGCGGTAATGGTGGGCAAGGGACTGCTCGTGTATCGCACAAGCCAGGCGAACCGTTCGTTTATGGAACATTTTCAGAAAGACCCCGACGCGATGCTGGATCCGCGGCACGCAACACGCACGGCGTCCGCTCCGAACAATTCGTCTCTCTATCGCTTGTATCGAGTGGGACTGCAACAGTTGGCGCAGCGTTTCACCGCTTACGAGCAACAAGGCCGTCCGCCCAACCTCAGTCCGCAGGCGCTGGGCGCGATCAAAGCCAGTCTGGATGCAGGCATGGTGCGCGAGGGCGCGCGCTTGAATCGGCAGATGGTGTTATTGACCATCGCAATCTCAGGCGGTCCGTTTCTCGGTCTGCTCGGAACCGTGGTCGGCGTGATGATCACGTTCGCCGCCATCGCCGCGGCCGGCGATGTGAACGTGAATGCCATCGCGCCCGGAATCGCGGCTGCGCTGGTGGCTACTGTCGCGGGCCTTGCCGTCGCGATCCCTGCGCTGTTCGGCTACAACTATCTTGCCTCGCGCATCCGCGAAGTCAGCAACGAGATGACCGTATTTTCGGATGAGCTGGTAACGCGCATGGCGGAACGTTATGCGCCGTAAGCACTGCGCTGAGCGCTGACCGCCGATCATGCAAGTACAAGCCGATAACGCCCCGTACGACGACATCAACGTCACGCCCATGCTGGATCTCGCGTACGTGCTCCTGGTGATCTTCATCATCATGACAACGGCGTCGGTGCAGGGGATCAAAGTCAATCTGCCGAAAGCGAGCGACACGCCAAGCTTGGCGAAGCCGCGCACCAAAGCCATCACGATTCGCGAAGACGGCCAGGTCTTCCTCGATGCCTATCCGGTCACGATGCCGGAGCTCGAGCAACGCCTGCAGGGTTTGCGTGCGGCCGATCCTGCGCTGCCGGTGGTCGTGAAAGGCGACGCTGCGGTTCAGTACGGCAAGGTGATCGAAGTGCTCGAGATGCTCGGCCGCCTCGACATCACGCAGCTGGGTCTGGTCACACAGCGCGTCGTGAAATAGGAGATGACCATGCAATGGGACGATGAGATCGGTCAGACGCCGAGCGGTGTGCGCAACCCGTGGCCGATGCGCATGTGGATTACCTCTGCGGTTTGCGCATTTCTCGTGTTGATCGCGTTCGCAGCCTTTGCGCTGATGAACGAGAAGCAACCGATGAAGCGTCAGATCGTGCAGATCTCGCTCCTCAAGGCGCCACCGCCCGCGCCACCGCCACCGGAGCAGAAATTACCTGAGCCGCAAGTGAAAGAAGAAGTCGAGCTGCCGGAGCCGGAAGCCAAGCCTGCGGAATCGGAAGCGCCGCCGCCGGGTGAGCAACTCGGACTCGACGCGGATGGCTCTGGTCAAGGCGATGGCTTCGGCCTGGCCGCTAAAAAAGGCGGCAGCGACATCACCACGATCGGCGGCGGAGGCGGCGGCAATCGCGCGCACTTCGCGCTGTTCACCGGGCTGGTGCAACGGCGGCTGCAGGAACAATTCCTCAAGAACGATAAATTGCGTCGCTCCGACTATCGTGCGGTGGTGAGTGTGTGGTTTACCCCGGAAGGCACGGTCGATCGCTATGAGCTTATCGGCTCCAGTGGCAACTCCGAGGTAGATCAAAACATCAAGATCTCGCTGCAGGATATGCCGGCGCTGAAGCAAGCGCCCCCGGCGGATCTGCCGCAGCCGGTTCGGCTTCGCGTCACCTCGCGCGGCGCCGGTTAGTCCGATTCGCGCATGCAGTTCGGGCCAATCGAATGTCATTACCAACCTTCAACACGCCGATCCCAGTTTTCCATGAAGTTCGTCACGTACTGGTGTGCTGCGGCGATTGCATGTTTATCCGCTCCCGCTTTGGCTCTCGATCCCAAGCCGTCGATAGACGGCTCCAGGGCGCCCGCTGAGCCTTCGTCGGCAACTCCCGCTGCGAAGAAAGCCGCGAAGAAAAAAAAGGCGATACCGAAACCGGCTGGAACTGCGAGCACAAAGCCAGCCGAGAAGGATCGGGCAGCGACCGAAGCCAAGACGCCGCTTGGATCCGCCGCAACTCCGATGCCGTCTGCGGCAAATCGAGCAGGCGAGCGGGAAGACCTCGAACGTTTACGCGATACGACCGCGCGTTTGATTCAACTGCTGGTGCAGGAAAAAGTCATCACGCAGCAGAAAGCAGAGGCGCTGATGCAAGAAGCCAAGCTCGGCGGCGTTGCTGTCACACAACCCGGGATATCTGCTGCAACCACGACGCCTGCCGCTGAGCCCGGTGCCGTCGCCACGGCGCCGCCGACAGCAGCCAAGAATGTCGTGCGCGTACCGTATGTTCCGGAAATCGTGAAGAACGAAATCCGCGATCAGATTCGTGACGAGGTGATCGCGCAAGCGAAAGCGGAGCATTGGGCTGAGCCCAACGCCATCCCGGAATGGGTGGATCGCATCGCACTCGAGGGCGACGTTCGCTTGCGCTATCAAGGCAACCTTTTCCAACCGTCGAACGTGCCGGCCGCGATCTATCAGACGATCACCGGCAACACCAACGTGCAGAACACGACCAACGATGAGGCGTGGTGGCGGATACGGGCACGCCTCGGCGTGCGCGCGCACATCGCCGATGGCCTGGATGCCAAGGTCAGTGTCGCGACCGGCAACGCACAAAATCCAATCTCGCTGAATCAGGACTTCGCAAACTATTTCAGCGGCTACTCGGTCCAGCTCGACAACGCATTCGTTCGCTACGCACCGCGAGACTGGGCGACGGTTACTGCAGGCCGGTTCCCGAAGCCGTTTTTCAGCTCCGAGCTGGTTTGGTGGGACGATCTCGTCATGGACGGTGCAGCGATTACCGCCAAG
>JBBRGM010000412.1:0-4525 GCA_038240725.1 Burkholderiales bacterium
CGAACTGGTGGGCGTATGGAATCAAGGCTTCGACGTCGCGTATGCGAAGCGGACGAAGCGCGAAGGAGAGACGCTCGTCAAGAAGGCGACTGCTCATCTCTTCTATCGCTTCATTCAACAGATGAGTCGCTTCAAGATTCCAGAAGACACTGGCGATTTCAGACTGCTGAGCCGACGTGCAGTCGATGCGTTGAAGCAATTGCGCGAGCAGCATCGCTTTATGAAAGGACTGTTCGCCTGGATCGGCTATCCGCAAAAGGCGGTTCCATACTCACGAGATCCGCGCTTTGCGGGCGTGAGCAAGTGGAATTTTTGGAAGCTCTGGAACTTCGCTATAGAGGGCATAACGTCGTTCACTATAGGACCGCTAAAACTGGCCACCTATTTTGGACTCTCGGTCGCGTTTGCGGCGTTCATGTTCGGCGCATGGACGGTGGTAAAAACACTGCTGTTTGGAAACCCAGTCCCGGGTTATCCGTCTTTGCTGGTAGTCACGCTGTTTCTCGGAGGCGTTCAGCTTGTGGCAATAGGCATCCTGGGCGAATATGTCGGACGTATGTTCGATGAAACCAAGGGCAGGCCCCTGTACCTCGTCAACGCATATCGCCCGGGCACATCCGATGGACAGGTCTACGCCCCGCGATTCGGCAATCTGATCGGCTCAGGAACCACGCCACCTACACGCGGCACAATAGTGCATGCGCAGAACGTCGGATAACGCTAAAGCGTCGAGCCCGTTTGTTTTACTTACGCGATCGCCCGGCCCCCTCAGCCACTCAGATTTCGCCGCATGTTCGCACTCGAGATCAGGTTAAATGTAGCGGCTTCATCGCGCCAGTCGGTCGAGAGATGCATGCGTTTAAGATCCATAGATCTCAACGCTCCGGTCGTGACGCGCCGCGGTGACCTCTACGACAACGTGCTTGGAACTGATCCTGCCAGCCCTTTCGCGCAAGCAAATGTGCCGCGAATTGCCAGCGTCACAGGAGCGACATTGGCAGTTGTACGCGAAATACGACATGGTTCTAGTTACGCTGTGCGTGCTCGTCATCTCCGGCATTGAAATTCTCGGGGGGTCTGCGCATGAACCAGGGCCGCGCAGGCAGCAACGACAACGCAAGCCAGCATCGACTTCGGGGGACGCCAACGACTTGACTCCACATCAGCGGCCTGCGTCGTGCGCATGCTAGTGCTTGTATGCGACGCCGACGCAGGCGACCGATGGAAGATCGAGCTGTTACTGAAGCGTCGCTGCGCGAAGCGCAAGATTCCCTGGACTGGAAACTTGTGTCCAAGTAACGACCAGCTGTTGAGCGTCGGAGTTGGCCCGATAGGTAATCGTGTAGACCCCATCATAATTCCCGGTACTCGAGAAAAAAGACTGATCGACATAGTCCGGCATCGAGTTGTCCGACAAGTGTGCGACTAGGCGGCCTCGACATTTATAACCGCTGATGTGGACTTTCAATGTTCGCAAGCCAGTTCCCGCCGCTGCACGAATCTGAAATCCCTTGCCGGTGCCCGCGGTGTATACGCCTGCCCGATCTGTTCCCGACGCAGTCGGCGTGCCATCAGACCAGGTCACACTGGGGGCGTAAGGGGTCCAGCTCAGAACCGTTGCGCCGCCCACTGCCGTGAAATTGCTGATCTGACTGCCCCCGCTGGACTTATGGATGTAGTTCGGCCAGTGCGCCCAATCTCTCGTGCCAGTTGCGGTAAGGTTTACCGAAGCACTGCTTGAAATTGCGGAGCCAGCGAGCGCGGCGCCGGCGCTCACCTCGAACGCACCGATATCTGCCGCTATACCTGAAGGCCGTCGAACGCCGTCGAAATCTACCAGCGCCGCATGCGCGGTGTCTCCCTTGTCGATAGCCGGCGATCCGCTTTGGAGTCGGAAATTCAAGCCAAACTCATCGACGAATCTGGGATCGCCGACTATGGTCCGCGTACCCCACACTCTTCCATTCCGAGCCTGAAACTGGCTTAGCGTACCTGTCGCGTCTCCCCACCCCACAGCGACCGCCGCGGCTGTTACGTCCAGCAGATCGTTATTCTCGCTTACCGTCGTCGGATCAACGGTGAAGTCGCTTCTCTGCAAGCGAAGATTTAGGGCAAGCTGACCTGCCCGAGGCGCGAGTATATTGTTGTAGACGGACACCCTGTTTCCGCACGTCGTGATCTCACCACCACCGCTCCGAATGCCATTGTGATAGCACACGTTGTTTCGAATCGTGGCGCCATTCGAGTTGAGTACAACCACGCACCAACCTTCGTTATTGAAGATTTGATTGTTCTCGATAACAGTCCCGCCGGTTCCCGGGCAGTAGTCCATTATGATTCCGTGCCCCTCCGAATCCGGCTGGCCAGGCGAGCTGTCCGAGTTGTTCCAAATCGCATTGCCAGAAATGATGTTGCCGTCCTGGCACTGATAAAGGTCGATTGCGCTCGTCCAACCATTGGTATTGTTGTCGTGGATCCTCGAGCCCTGCAGAGTCACCCGTTTCCCGCCTTTCAATGACACTGCTTGGCGCCCGCATCGGGTGACGTCCAGGCCCGCCAGTCGGATGTCGGGAACACTGTCGTAGCTCACGCAATCTAAGCTGAACCCTCGCATCTGAAATCCATTGACCTCATTGAACGACGGAAAGGTTGCACCCACCTTCACTATTCGCACCCCGATCGTCGCACTCGAAGTACCTTCGAGAATGACCGACTCTCCCGGCTCTGCAACGAAACGAATCCACTGCGTCGCAGTCCCCGGTTTCGTGATCTGTAATACAGCCCGCCCTTCGCATCCGTTGCAATTGTCGACCTCGTTGTAGACCGCACCGCGCACATGCACCACATCCCCGGGCACGACCAACTGTGCAGCCGCACCTAAGGTACACAGCGGCGCAGTCTTAGTAATAGCGGACGCGACGCGAGAATTATTGCATGCGCCTCCACGTGATTGCTTATCTACCCAAAGATCTCTCGCAGCACAATTAGCGACGCACGCGAAAAGTAGAACGAAAACACACCATAGTTTTGAACCAGTCATTTTTGATTCTGCCTCCCGAGCCATAACGTGAGCAGTACGACGTTGTGCAAGTCAGTGAGTTGTACGCTGAGAGCAACGTCGTCATGTAGGGTCGAAGAAAATAACGTGTCGCCATATGCCGTCGATTATTACAGCCACGTTTTCTCGACTCCGAAAACGTATATTCGAGAACCGCATGCTGTGTCAAACCGCACGGCGCTTTTTAGTAGCTCTCATGCTATGACAACGGTATCCGCAAAGAAAAAACTCACTTAAACTATAAGGGGTCAGTCGGCGAATCGGAGATAAATCACTATTTCAGCCGTGTCGCACAGTACGGCTCGAGATGTAGGGCTTGCAAAGACGATAGTTTCTCCAACCGAGTGACCAACGATGCGACGCTTCACTGCTGCCAGTACTTTATGTATTCAGAAGCCGACATAAATGTCTGCTGCAAGAACGCCACGTCAGCGATCGCGTCGATGAAGCTGGCCGCTCGGTCCGCTCCCGACCTGAACGACGCCTCGCATCGGACGCACACGAACTTCCTCGATGATCTTGTCGTATTAATACAACCTACGCTCGCTTTAGTTACGGCGCTTGGTCAGACAAAGGACCTGTATGCCGCGAACTTCAACGCCAGGGCAGCTTTCATATTGCGCCTTTAGAGAAGCGCGAAGGGCGCCGTTCGGATCGGATAGCCACTCGCGTCCAAAAATGTAGATGATCCTGGGGGAATCGTAGAGAGGTATATCGGCTACTATTCCGTTCGCATTAGAACTGTCGACTACAACTTTCCGCGCGGGATAGGTAATGATCCGCCGCTCCGGCCAGTGAAAGCGTGCTAGCAACGCCATCTCGTCAGATGTGACCAATATCGGCTCGTTCGCCCCTACGTTTGCATCGAGCCATCGCGCAGCGCTGTAGACATCTTCCCTACCGTGACCGGGATCCAGAAGATGAAGAGCTGATCCAACCATCATGCAGATCACAAGAATCACGGGCGCCACGACGGTTAGCCGGCGGCGCGCGGCCGCTGCGCATCCAGCCGCGAGCAGCACGAGAATTGCCGGTATCGAAGCCATTGCATAGCGCGGATTGATTGAGATATCGAAGAACAAACTTGCGGCAAACGGCCCGAGGACGGTAGCCAAGATGATGGCGAGCAACACGACGAGAGATTCCCGCGAGACAGAACGCAGAGCAGCCAGGCCCATCACAAAAACGGCAGCGCACGTAGGAAGGGCTATTGGAAGATATTTCAGAGCAGCGCGTGTGCCGGTCGCATGGAGCTCCGAGGAGCTCGGCACCAACGTATAGCCGCTGATCAATGACCACACTAAGCCAGGAAGGGATACCCAACCGAAGTCGTAACTGCCTCCCGCGTGATGGGTGGCGAGATACTTGGCGGCCAAAACGAGAACGAGGGAAAGACCGCACAGCGCGGCTGCGGGAACAATCCAAGAGCGCCACAGCCGTGCGCGTAACGTCAACAGCGCCAGCATT
>JBBRGM010000413.1:0-4505 GCA_038240725.1 Burkholderiales bacterium
ATTCCTTCCGTGCAGTGCACAACCGCGGCATCCATGGTCAGCCATTGCGGCAGCGCATGTTTGCCGGCCACCACTACGTTGACGTAGTTGCGACTGCGCAGGCAGTGATCGAACACCGACAGCAGGCAATTGGCATCGGGCGGCAGATAGACCCGCACGATGCTGGCTTTCTTGTTGATCACGTGATCGATGAAACCGGGATCCTGATGGGTGAAGCCGTTGTGATCCTGGCGCCACACATGCGAGGCCAACAAGTAGTTGAGCGATGCGATCTTGCGCCGCCAGGGCAGATGCGAGGTGATCTTCAGCCACTTGGCGTGCTGGTTGAACATCGAATCGATGATGTGGATGAACGCCTCGTAGCAGTTGAACAGGCCATGCCGCCCGGTGAGCAGATAACCTTCGAGCCAGCCTTCGCACTGGTGCTCGCTCAGCATTTCCATTACGCGTCCGTTGGGTGCGAGATGTTCGTCATTCGGCACCGTCGCGGCTTCCCACTGGCGTTCGGTCACCTCGAACAACGCTTCCAGGCCGTTGGAGATCGTCTCGTCGGGGCCGAAGACGCGAAAGTTCCGCTGCTCCCTGTTCAGCTTCACGACATCGCGCAGGAATGGTCCGAGCACACGCGTATCGCCGATGCCGCGCACGCCCGGCGAGGGCACGTCGACCGCGTATTCGCGGAAGTCCGGCATGCGCAGATCGCGCAGCAGAATGCCGCCGTTGGCGTGCGGATTCGCGCCCATGCGTCGCTCGCCTTTGGGCGCCAGCTCGGCCAGCTCCGCTTGCAGCCGGCCCTGGCTATCGAACAGCTCTTCCGGCCGATAGCTTCGCAGCCAGTCTTCCAACAGTTTGAGGTGCTCGGGATGCGAAGCCGGATCGGACAGCGGCACCTGGTGCGAACGGAACGTGCCCTCGATTTGCCGGCCATCGACGATCTTCGGCCCGGTCCAGCCCTTGGGTGAATTGAGCACGATCATCGGCCAGCGCGGACGCAGGAGGTTGCCGTGGACGCGCGCGTCCTGCTGGATTTCTTTGATCTGCTCCACCGCCGTGTCGAGCGTCGCCGCCATCGCCTCATGCATCAGTGCGGGCTCGTGCCCCTCGACGAAGTAAGGCGTCCATCCATAGCCGCGGAACAACTGTTCCAGCTCCTCGCGAGTGATGCGCGCGAGCAGGGTCGGGTTGGCGATCTTGAAGCCGTTGAGATGCAGAATCGGCAGCACCGCGCCATCGGTTGCGGGATCGAGGAACTTGTTCGAATGCCATGCGGTGGCCAGCGGTCCCGTCTCGGCCTCGCCGTCGCCAACCACGCATGCGACGACGAGATCGGGATTGTCGAACACCGCCCCGAACGAATGGCTGAGCGAATACCCCAGCTCGCCGCCCTCGTGGATCGAGCCGGGCGTCTCCGGCGATGCGTGGCTGGGAATGCCGCCGGGAAACGAAAACTGCAGAAAGAGCTTCTGCAGTCCGGCCTCATCCTGGCTGATGTTCGGATAGATCTCGCTGTACGTGCCCTCGAGATAAGTGTTGCTCACCACCGCCGGGCCGCCATGTCCGGGACCGGAGACGTAAATCATGTCGAGATCGTATTTTTTGATGACTCGATTCAGATGCACGTAAATGAAGTTCTGCCCCGGCGTCGTGCCCCAGTGTCCGAGCAGCATGTGCTTCACATCCGCAAGCGTCAGCGGCCGCTTCAGCAGCGGGTTGTCGTACAAATATATTTGGCCGACCGACAGGTAATTCGCTGCGCGCCAGTAGGCATCCATGGCGTGGAGCAGTTCCGGCGTGAGGGCGGTGGTTTTCATCGTGTACGTTTCCGAGTTGAGCCGGCGATACAGGGGTGGCGGATCTCGCGATCGCGCGCACCTCGCCGGTGCGAATGCCCCAAGCCACGGCGCGAGCTGACTCGTGCCGGATCGGGTCCATTCTGCGCAATGCACGTGGTTGAGATACGCCGGCGACCCAAGGCGAGGCCGGCAGGAAGACCCAAGCGTTCTGGATGAAGCGTAAGAAATCGTTGAGCAGGGGGAGTGCGGTCCGGCTTTTATCGAGTCTTCACCAATGAAAAAAACTTCTGCGCACCAACGGTACATCGGGATAGTACGCCAGGCGGGCGCGGGAAACAGTGACGCGCCGATCGAAAGCGTAGCCGCCCGTGATGGTGCCGTGATGACTTGCTGCTCTTCGAAGGAGATCGAACCATGGCAAGCACGACGAAGCTCGCTCGCAGTTGCGCTGCACGCGCACGCGGAAAATTCAGTTGCGCGACTAGCTGGGAATGGGACGTGAAGAAAATCGCGTTCATTTCTTCGAGCGCCGAAAAAATTTGCTCGGTTTACGCCGAACGCGAACTGTCCGATCGCATGGACGAATGCATGCGCGATCCCATCGACATTTCGCAGTGGTGCTCGTTGTGCGCCAGGGATTCGTTTGTGAGCATCGATCGGCCGAAAGCGCGTTTGCAGCTTCGCAAGATGCCTCTTGAACCGCTCGACGTCGCCCTCATTGTCGGCTCGATCGGGGCATTTGCGCACGCGGACCGATCTCGGTTGTCGCCCGTGGTCGCTTGCAAAACTAAATCCCCACGCCTCTTGAAATCGTTTTGCCGGTGCCTATCTATGGCGTCAAGGGCCGGAGCAGATCGCCACTTCAGCTCCCGAACCCAGGCTTTTTATTAGCTACTTTATTACGACGAATTCAGGAGATTGCCGTGGCAAACGCTACCCGTTGGGATCCATTCGAAGAGACGTTGGACGATGTGCTGAAAGGCGTGTTCCTTCGGCCCGTGCGGTTCGAGCAGCAGGAGCCGCAGGTGCGCATCAAGATGGACGTAAAAGAAGACGACAAGAGCTACGTCGTGCACGCCGAAATTCCCGGTGTGAAGAAGGAAGAAATCCAGGTTGCCATAGACGGCAATCAGGTTTCGATTTCGGCCGAAGTGAGGCGACAGACAGAAGACAAGCCGGGCGGCAAGGCGCTGCGTAACGAGCGCTACTATGGGAAGGTCTATCGCTCCTTCGCGCTCGCACAGGACGTCGATCAGGAAAACGCGCAGGCGCGTTACGAAAACGGCGTGCTGGAGCTGCGGTTGCCGAAGCGAGCGGCGCCGAGCGCACGCACACTGGCGATTCGGTAGCGTGAATTTAGCGGCGGGCGCGATCGCGCACGTCGCATCGCGTAACCGGCAGGCCGCCCTCTTGGCGGCCTGTTTTGTTTTCCGCCACCCGGTAGAATCATCGCTTTCTCGCTCTCGCCGGCGCTCGCAGTCGGTGCAGGATTTCTCGCAGATGGCATCGACCGACCCTTCTTCCGCTCAGCGCGCCACGATCCTCGCCGAGGCGCTGCCGTACATCCGCCGTTTCTACGGCAAGACGATCGTCATCAAGTACGGCGGTAACGCAATGACGGACGAGCGGCTCAAGCACTCATTCGCGAGTGACGTCGTGCTGCTGAAACTGGTCGGTATGAATCCGGTGGTCGTGCACGGCGGCGGTCCGCAGATCGATGACATGCTGCAGCGTCTGGGCAAGAAAGGCCAGTTCGTGCAGGGCATGCGCGTCACCGACGAAGAGACGATGGACGTGGTCGAGATGGTACTCGGCGGTCTGGTGAATAAAGACATCGTCAATCTGATCAATCAGCACGGCGGCCGCGCAATCGGACTCACCGGCAAGGACGGCAGCTTCATTCGCGCAAAGAAACTGATGATTGCGAGCGCCGACGACGCGTCGGAGGAGCTCGACATCGGCCAGGTCGGCGAAGTCACGAGCATCGATCCGCAGATCATCACTCTGCTGGAGACGCAAGAATTTATTCCGGTGGTAGCACCCATCGGTGTCGGCGAGGACGGCCGCGGCTACAACATCAACGCCGATCTCGTGGCCGGCAAACTGGCGGAAATTCTACGGGCGGAGAAGCTGGTGCTGCTGACCAACACGCCCGGCGTGCTCGACAAATACGGCAAGCTGCTGACCGGTTTAACGCCGAAGCAGGTCGACGAGCTATTTCTCGACGGCACGCTGTCGGGCGGCATGCTGCCGAAAATTTCATCCGCGCTCGATGCAGCCAAGGGCGGCGTCAAGAGCGTGCACATCATCGACGGGCGCGTTGAGCACGCGCTGCTGCTCGAAGTACTAACCGACGCAGGCGTAGGAACGCTGATACGCAACCGTTGACTCCACCGCCCGGACGCGTCGGCATAGTGATGCGCCGCCGTCCCCGGCCCGATACGCGCAACCCGGTCTGGATATTCGATCTAGATAACACGCTGCACGATGCCGGCCCGCACATTTTCCCGCACTTGAGCGCGACGATGACGGCCTATCTCGAACAGCATGTCGGCGTCTCGGCGGAAGATGCGCCGCGGCTTCGCACGCACTACTGGCGGCGCTACGGCGCGACTTTACTCGGGCTGATGCGCCATCACGACGTCGAGCCCTCGCACTTCTTGTGGGAGACGCATCAGTTTCCCGATCTGCCGCGAATGGTGCACCGCCATC
>JBBRGM010000414.1:0-4497 GCA_038240725.1 Burkholderiales bacterium
GATGATCGGGACTTGCCGGCCGGTAGCACCGAATGGGCGATCTTCCATGTTCGTTCTCCTTTGCGTTGGTCTTTGCCACGGCGACAATCGTATTCATCAGTCGGCATGTCTCGCGGTTCCCAAGGCCGGGCGCTTACCCGATGGGTGCGCGATCAGTGCTCGCTCGGCAGCGGACGCCGGCCGCGAATCATATCGGACGCCTTCTCGGCGATCATCATCGTCGCTGCGCAGATGTTCGCAGACGGTATCGTCGGCATCACTGATGAATCCGCGATCCGCAATCCGTGCACGCCGTGCACGCGCAATTGATCGTCTACGACCGACGATGGATCGCTGGCGGGGCCCATGCGTGCGGTGCCGTTCAGATGATATGACGACACGCCGAACCGTCGTGCGAAGTCGAGCATCTCATCATCGCTGGTCACCTGCGGTCCAGGCAGTGTCTCGACGTCCCGGAACTGTGCGAGCTCCGGCGTTTGCAGCAACTGCCGCGCGAGCTTCATTCCGCGCAACAGCACTTGTCGATCGGATGGATCGGACAGGTAATTCGCTTGTACGATCGGCGCCTGGAATGGGTCGGCGGATATCGCGCGCACCGAGCCTGCGCTCTGCGGGCGATGTTGCCACACACCGCAGGTCATGCCGGGATAGGTGTCGAGCCTGCCGACGTACCCCTCGCGATAACTCGCCGGAGAAAATACGCCTTGCAGATCGGGTGTCGCCACGCCGGGTTCTGATTTGCAGAACAGATGCACGAGCGACGGACTCAAACCAAGAATGCTCGGCCGTCCCAACATCCATCGCGTGATCTGGCCGCCGAGGCGAATGCCGCGCGACAGCTCGTTCATCGTGACGCTGTTTTTCGCTTTGGCAACCAGACGAATCGAGAAGTGGTCGCGGAGATTTTCGCCGACGCCGCTGAGCTCGTGGCGCACCGGCGCGCCGATCTCACGCAGAACATCAGCGGGACCGATACCTGAGAGCTGCAGCAGCTTCGGCGTGTTGATCGCTCCACAGCACAGGATCACCTCACGACGAGCGGTGATCTCGCGCGCAGCACTCAATTCACCGGCGTTGACGTAACGTACGCCGGTCGCGCGAAGTCCATCGAATACGAGGGCAGTGGCTTGCGCGTTGGTGCGAACGTTGAGATTGCTGCGCGAATTCGCAGCGCGCAGGAACGTGCGCGCTCCGCTCATTCGCCGGCCGCGAAAGATAGTGCGCTGGAAATAGCCCACGCCGTCTTGAAACGCGCCGTTGTAATCCGGGTTGCGCGGGATCCCCATGCCGATGGCGCCGGCGATAAATGCCTCGCTGATCGGATGGATCCAGTCGATGTCGGTGACCGGAAGCTCGCCGTGCCGTCCGCGAAAACGATCGTCGCCGGGACCGATGCGGCGCTCCAGACGTTTGAAATACGGTAGAACATCCGCGTAGCTCCAGCCGGCGTTGCCGCGCGCTGCCCATAGATCGAAATCGGCGCGCTGGCCGCGATTGAACACCAGGCCATTGATCGAGGTCGAGCCGCCTAAGGTGCGGCCCTGCGGAATGGGAATGCGGCGCCCGGCGGTCTGCTCGCCGGGCTCGGTGGTGAACGGCCAGGTGTATGCGGGGTTGAACAGGACCTTGATGAAGCCGGCGGGAATATGAAAGAACAGATTCCGATCCGACGGCCCGGCCTCGAGCAGGCAGACCGTCGATTTGCCATCCTCAGTAAGCCGATTTGCCAGCAGCGAACCGGCCGCACCGGAGCCGACGATGATGTAATCGAACGTGTCCATCCGGTATTGCTATTGTTGTGTTTAGAGGTGCTTTGATGTGCTTGCAGGGGAGCGCAGAATCGCTTTCCATCCGCGGCCGAAGCGCAGCGCCGCAAGCTGCGGCGTGCGCAAATGCCTACGCATGATACGCGATCCGCAAAAGCATCGCGGCCGAGGCTGGCCGATGCATCGCGCATCGACCGGCTCGGCCGCACCTACTACGTTTGAAAGACTGCTTACTTTGCGCCGGCGTAAGCGCGCAACTTGCTGCGCATCAGCTTGCCATCGGTACTGAGCGAGGCATCAGGCCAGTTACCCGTCGTCGACGAGTTCGGCATGATCGCGGAGCAGGTTTCGCCTGCCTTGTCCGAGATCGCCCAGTTGGTCCAGGAGATCTTGTTCTGGTCCATGAACTGCAGCCACGTATCGGTTTCGGCGGTGTCGAGCTTGCCGCTACCCGAGGCTTCGCAGGTGCCCCACTCGGTGACGAACAGAGCGATGCCCTTCGCCATTGCACGGCTCGCGGCGTCGCGTGAAGACTGCTTATGCGTCGCGGCGTAGAAATGCAATGTGTAGGCGATGTTGGTACCTACCAGCGGATTGGCGGCTGCCGATTCGATGTCCGATGACCAGTTCGGCGTGCCGACAATAATCAAGTTGCTCGGATCCTTGGTACGAATGGCGGCGACTACGTCGATCGCATACGATTTGATTTGTGTCCATGAGTAGTCGACGGGCTCGTTGAAGATTTCGTAGATGACGTTCGACTGCGACCCGTAGCGTGCGGCCATATCGCTGAAGAACGCACGGGCTTGTGCAATATGAGCCGGCGCATTTTCTTCGTGCCAATCGATTATCACGTACGCACCACGCTTGATCGCTTCATCGGCGACGGCGATTACCTTGGCGCGTTCAGCAGCCGGGTTCGAAAGGTAAGCCCCTGCAGGCTCGACACCCATCGAGGCGCGCACGACTTCGACTTTCCAGTCATCGATGAGCCAGTCAACGGTTGCCGCTGTCCAGTATTGACCCCACCAGTTGCTCCACCCGAACGACATGCCGCGGATCTGCATCGGCTGCCCGGTCTTATCGACGATACGATTACCTTTGACCGCAAGCGCGCCATGAACACTTACCGGCGTTCCCGCAGAAGGTGTCGGCGTGGGTGTTGGAGCCGGTGTTGGTGTTGGCGCCGGCGTAGGCGTCGGTGTAGGTGTCGGCGTTGGTTTCGGTGTCGGTGTCGGTGCCGGTGTCGGTTTCGGCGCCGGCGCCGGCGTCGTCGTCCCGTCGTTACTGGTTACTGGATCTTTGCCGTGATGTTTTTTGTGATGATGGTGGTGATGTCGATTGTCTTCGAACCGCTTGGTGTCCGGCTTTGCGGCTGCCTGACACGCGTGGTCTTGGAACGTGCTGCCGCATTTGAACATGTCTGCATGAGCTGCCGTCGCGCTGAACGCCAGTCCCAATGCGAAAATTAATTTTTTCATTTACTGCATCCATTAGTTGAGGGGCGGGCAGCAAAATGCAACGACCGTGCCGTGCGAGCAAGTGCGAAATGCCATTTGCAAATCGATGGTGATGGCCTGACGCAAAACCATGCCGCTTGCATTGCCAGCGCAGCGCGCGTGCGCTCGCGACGGAATCGGGCTGCACGGTTGCTTGACGATTGATTGTGAGAATCGAGCACTACGACAGCGGCCGATTGTGTGCGAAGTGCAAGCAGCGAGAACCGCAGCGGCACTTTTCGTCACGTCATGCTGATCGACGAGCGCGCGCTATTGTGAAAAGCGCAGCTGACCGCAGCGTGGTAACACGACGGGGAGTAGATCTCAGTGCGCGCCGAGATAGGCTGCGCGAATACTGGGATTTCGGAGCAATTCGCGGCCGCTGCCGGCCAGTGTGATGCTTCCCGTTTCGAGCACGTACGCGCGGTCGGCAACCGCCAGCGCCTGCCGTGCCATCTGCTCAACCAGTAGTATCGTGACGCCGCGCGCTTTGACGACCCGAATGACGTTGAAGATCTCTTTCACCATCAATGGTGCCAAGCCGAGCGACGGCTCATCGAGTAACAGGAGCTTTGGCTTAGACATCAATGCACGTGCAATCGCGAGCATCTGTTGCTCGCCACCCGAAAGCGTTCCCGCAGGCTGCATCTGCCGTTCTCGCAGGCGCGGAAAAGTCTGGAATTGGTCTTCCATCTCTGCGTTCATTTGCGCTGCGGAGATGCTGCGGTGATAGGCACCCAGTGCCAGGTTGTCGCGCACGGTCTGATCCGAAAATACCTGACGGCCCTCCGGCGATTGCGCGATGCCGAGCGCTACGCGCTTGTGTGCCGCGAGCTCGGTAATGTCGGTGCTCTCGAAAACGATCTGTCCTGCCGTTTGCGGCTGTAGACCTGACACGGCTTTCATCAACGTGCTTTTGCCCGCGCCGTTGCTGCCGATGATGGTTACCACTTCGCCTTGATCGACGTGGAGCGAGATACCTTTGAGCGCCTGGATCGCACCGTAGCGCACGCTGAGTCCGTCGATGCGCAACATTCTGTTCAAGCGCCGCTTGCTGCAGGACGCGCCGACACGGTCAGGTCAGGACCTTCGGACCCGCTGTCGTCAATGTCTTCGTCGCCCAGATACGCGGCAACCACGCGCGGATCGGATTGCACGTCGCTCGGTTTGCCTTCAGCGATCTTCTCGCCGTAGTCCAGGACAATGACGTGATCTGAGATTGCCATTACGAG